>NZ_CP024966.1:600000-847966 GCF_002804125.1 Mesoplasma entomophilum | reverse complement strand
ACTAGTTCCCCTTCATAAAATAAATTAAAACACAGATTAGTTATAGTTTTCCACAATGTGTGGGTAAAAATTTAAATTAAAAAGAAATGAACATGCGTAATTAAGAAAAAAAACAATAGTATAGTGTTTATCTAACTTTTTTCCACTTTTCCACATAAGGTTAAAAAATACGTTGAAAAAATAGATTAAAAAATCAGATGGAAAAAATTTATTAAAAATAACAATAAATAACTATACTTTTTATGGCACTTATATTATAATTAACAAGAATTATCAACTTTAAAAGGGGGTTTGAATACAATGAAAAGAACTTGACAACCATCAAAAATTAAACACGCTCGTGTTCACGGTTTTAGAGCAAGAATGGCTACTAAAAATGGAAGAAAAGTTATTAAAGCTCGTAGAGCAAAAGGTAGAGCTAAATTAACTGCTTAATTTTTTTGTGAGATGAAAAATAAAAAAATTATAAAAAAGAATTTTGAATTTCAAGAAATAATAAGTAAACAAGAATTTTATAGAAATTCTTCGTTTGTTATTTATTACTCTAAAAATGATAAAGGATATTTTAGATATGGAATAAGTGTTGGCAAAAAATTAGGAAATGCTGTTACCAGAAATAAAATAAAGAGACAAATTAGAATGATGATTCAAGATCAAATTAAAACATCACCTGAATTTTCATACGATATTATTGTTATCGCAAGAAATAGATTGATGCAAAATTCTTTTGATCAAAATCAAAGAGAATTAAGAAAGTTAATCGTTAGATTTTTTAAATAGCAAGGAGGTGCTAGTTTTGTATAATGAAAATCAATTATTTATGTCAAACCCTAAGAAAAATGGGGTTATGTCATATATGAACTCAAATAGCACCACAAAAACAAAAAAAACTTTTTGGCAAAAAATGTCAGATAGTAATGATAGAAAAAGAATATTAAAACTTATTTGAAAATGAGTTAAAATTTTAGGATTTTTATTTATCATAATTTCAATGATATGAGGTTGTGTGCAAATGTATCAAGATCCATATTTAATTCAAGAAGTTACTGATATGACAGGTAGAAGAGTTTACATGCCAGGTGTTTCATTTGAAATTGTTATTTCTGCCTTAGGAGAGAAGCCTTCTCAAAACTGAGCAGTTATAGTAACTGGCTTAAATGGTCAACAATATGCCTATAACGTTATTAGTTCATGATCAGAAGCCTTTTCAAAGACTGGCTCACCTTTCTATGGGTTCTTCGTTTATCCAACAGCCCTGTTACTTAATTCATTAATTAAGGGTATGTCGGGAACATTAAATCCTGAATTAGGAAACACAAGTTATGGAGTATCAGTTATATTTGCAATTTTATTTACAGTTATTATTATTAAATCTATATCATTAGCATTTACTTGAAAATCCCAAGTAAATCAACATAAACAACAAGCATTTCAATTAAAGCAAGCAGACATTCAAGCTAAGTACAAAGGTGATAAATCACCACAAGCAAGACAAAAAATGTCGGCTGAAATGCAAGCATTGCAGAAAAAAGAAGGATTCTCACCATTTTCATCAATGGCTGGAGCTTTTGCATCAATGCCATTTCTATTTGCGATTTATGCAATTGTTAGATCAACAAAATCATTAAAAATTGCTAATGTAGGATTAATTGCATTAATTGAAAAACCGTGGTCACAAATGTTAAATGGAGAAGTGATTTATCTTTCATTACTTGCTGTTTATCTACCATTGCAAATCATATCAATGTTATTGCCATTAGTTTTACAATCAATTAAACAAAAATCAATAACATTAACTGAAGCACAAAGAAAAGCACGTAAAAAACAATATATTATGCAGGGTGTATTTGCATTTGTATTTATCTTCGTTGTTGCATCAGTAGCTTCAGGGGTTGCAATTTACTGAATATTCTCATCAACTTTCCAAATCATACAAACTTTAGGTTTCTTCTTCTGAAACCAACACAAAGCTAACCGTTCTGTGCAAGAAGTTCAACGTAGAAAACGTCAAGAAGAAAGAAGATTAACAAAATTAAATAAGTAATTTAATAACAGGAAACTGTTATTTTTTTATAAACAAAAACATTTTTAAACAATTACATTGAATGTATAATTTTTATAAGAAAACGATCGGAGAATAATATATGAAATGACTTTTTACAGATTTTGATGGAACTTTAAGAAACAGTAGAGATGAAAAAAACTTAATTACTAAAATTGATATGGACTTTATGATGAAATGACAAAAAAATGGAAATAAAATAATCATTGCTACAGGTAGACCTTTTGAACATATATCTGATCACTTAAAAGAAAATTACCCTAATTTTATACCTGATTATTATTTAACAAATGCAGGGGCAGCAATATATGATAATAATAGCAATGAATTATTTGCAAAATATTTGCCAACTAATTTAACAAATGAAATAATTAGTTTTGTTGAAAACAATAGAAGCGAAATATTTAGTTTAGTTTATTCATTTAAAGGAGAAGAGAATTTCTTTTATCATGATCATTGAGAAGAAGAAATGTCAAAAACTTTTATGGGTATGAGACCTCAAAATAAACCTTTTAATTACATTAAGGACAAAGAAATGATTTGCTTTAAAATGAGTTGCAAAACGTCAACATGAAATATGCTTATGAAAAATCTTAAAAATAAGAGAATAAGTTTTAGTTATGTTTCAAATAATTTAAAAGAAATTACTTTTAATGAAATTCACAATGCTGAAGTTTCAAAAGGAAATGCTATAAAAGAGATGGCAAAAATATTTAACATTGATAAAAAAGATATAATAGTTGCAGGTGATGATAATAATGATCTTTCAATGTTTAAAGAATTCTTTGAAAATTCTTATATGGTAATTCAAGAACATAATGTGAATATAAGAGATAAAGCTAAATATGTTATCAATAAATTAAGTGATATTAAAATGGATTAGTTTTAAAAAAGATATTTTAAATGTATAATAATATTGCCGTGATAAAGATTACGCCCGAATGAGTCAGGACCGGAAGGTAGCAGCTATAAGGGAATGTGTCTTGTATCACGGTTTTTTGTTTATAATTAAACTATGATGAATTTTGAAAAATATGTAAACAAGATTAAAGTAAAAAGTAACACAAAGGACGTACCCGTTTTTTCTTGTCTAATAAAGGACGAAAAAATAGCTTTTTTTTCATATAACAATAGTTACAAAAGAAAAAAAATAACAGGGCACGCAGAAATAAATGCAATTAATAAGGCAATAAGAAAAGTAAATAATGCAAATTTGTCTGATTTCACTCTTTTTACTACTTTAGAGCCTTGTTTAATGTGCTATGGAGCCATTAAACAAGCAAAGATCAATAATGTAGTTTATTTAACAGAAAACATTAAAATGAGTTTTAGAAATGATGTTAATATAGATGAAATTAAAATGAATATAACAAAACTTGAAGATTTAAAATTGGAATTAAAATATCAAAACATAATATCAGATTTTTTCAAACATAAAAGAAAATAAGACCGCAATTATTTGTGGTCTTATTTTATTGAAATAAAATTTTCTATTTCAAAAACATTTGAAATAATATGTTTAGCAGCCATATGAGCTTTCATTGTTCCATTTTTCATTGCAAAAGAATTTGTACATCCGCTTAGCATTTCAAAATCATTATCTCCATCTCCGCTAACAATAATATTATCGTCAGAAATATTATATTTTTCTTTTAAAAATTTTATGCCAGAGTATTTAGAAACATCTTTATGCATTACCTCTAAATTGCATGGAGAAGTTTGAATAATTTTTAAATTTTTGAATCCCTCAAATAAACTTAGAATGTATTCAAAATCTTGAGGGTGTGCAAAAAATGTTATGTTGTTTAGATCTTTATTATTTAAAATCTCATTTGCATACTCCTTAAAGTTATCTTCCATTTTAAATCACTTTTCATGTACAATAGTTTCTTTGTATCTTGGAATTTCTTCTTCAATACCAGAAAGAATTATGCAATTATTATGATCTGCTATTTTTATCCCGCAAAATTTGTATAGCATATTAACAGTTTCAAAAAGTTTTTTACGCCCTTCCATTTCTATAGATTGATTAAAAATTAATTCGTTACCTTTATATAAGGAAGCACCATTGTTTGCCATCTTATATTCAGACTTTAAATTATAGTGTTCAATTAAATAATTTATATAACTAACATCTCTGCCAGTGGCAATAATGAAATTATTTTCTTCAGTCCATCTTTCAATAAAGTTCATATCTTTTTCATCTATAGCTTCTGTTTTTGGGTTAAGTGTAAGCGTTCCGTCAAAGTCAGAAATTCATCATTTCATTTTTCTAATCTCCTTTATAAACAATCATATTCCTTTTTCATTTAAAAAAAGAATATTGTTACTTTTAATAAAGTACTTTTAAAATTAAAAATTTCTTTATTTTAAATCTTTGTAACAGGTTTATAAAAACAACCAAAAATGTTAAAATTAATAATAAATATATTTTTATTTACTGGAGGGTTTATGGAACAAAATAAAGCAATATATAGAAAATACAGGCCAAGTAATTTTGGAGACATAGCAGGACATCAAAATGTTGTTGAAATACTAAAAAATGAATTAAAAAATAATAAAATAAGTCATTCATTTTTATTTGCTGGACAAAGAGGAACTGGTAAAACATCTATAGCCAGAATATTAGCAAAAAGTGTTAACTGTTCAAACCTTTTAGATGGAGTTGCATGTGAAGTTTGTGAAAGTTGTGTTGCTTCTAATGAACAAAGAAATCCAGATATTATTGAAATGGATGCTGCGTCTAATAATGGTGTTGATGAAATCAGAGAAATAAAAAATAATATTAATTCTTTACCATTTATTGGTAAATATAAAATCTATATTATAGATGAAGTTCATATGCTAACAAAGGCTGCATTTAATGCACTTCTAAAAACTCTTGAAGAACCACCATTACATGCCATATTTATTTTGGCAACAACTGAATATGCAAAAATTCCAGCTACAATACTTTCAAGATGTCAAATATTTAATTTTAAAAAGATAGATAGAACATCACTTATGAATAGATTAAATTACATTTGTGAAAATGAAGGATATAAAATAGACAAAGATGTGCTAGAAGAAATAGCAATTATTTCTGAAGGATCATTGAGAGATGCTTCAAATGTTATTGAACAACTAATGACGGTTACTTCTGAACACATAACTATTGAAGATCTAAAAGCTGTTTTCTATGTAGCTACAAAAACTGAAAAAATTCAGATATTAGTGAATATATTAAATAACGAACCTGCAACAATAATAAATTATTTTGAAAAGGCAAATAAACAAGGGATGGATTTTGATGTATTTACATTAAGTTTAATTGAAATTGTAAAAGAAATAATTGAATACAAATTTACAAAAGATTCTAATGTTTTAAATATTTTAGAAGAATCAGATTTATCTAATTTTTCAAATACAGAAGTTAAATCACTTTTTGAAGTAGCTGATAACTTAAGCGAGGCCTATGCTAAAACTAAAGGAACAAACATTAACTTTAATTATTTATTAATTAGTGTATTAAAAACAATTGAAAACTCAGTTGAACACAAAATTAAAGTAAGTGAAACAATAAAACCAATTATTGAAGCAAAAGATGAAATAATTGCTGAAAAAATATCTGAAGAGCCTAATATAATTTCTGAACCATTTATAACAAATAATTTTGAAGAATCAAATAGTAATCAATTAGAAACATCCGCACAAGAAAGTGTTTTAGAAAGTAAATTAATTGTTGAAGAAAAAAATGAAGATGAAATAACTGAAGTAGTTGTTGAACCAAAGGTTAATGAAGAAAATTTTGAAATTAAAACATTGACAAATCTTAAAATACAATTAAACAAAAACCTAGTTGCTAACGAAGAAAAGAAAACATATAAAATTGAAATTTCTGAAGTAATAAATTTATTAGTTGGTGCAAGCAAAAATAAACGTGAAGAAATTGAAGCAAAACTTAATAGTTTTTTTGCTGCAGATGAAAGTGATAATTTAATAAACCCAGAGTTAGCAAAAAAATACATAAATTTCTTTAACTTTAAAGTTATAGCTGCATCACAAAATGAAATACTTTTAAGATCAGAGGATTTAGAAAATGTTAACAATTTATTAGTAACATTGCAGAATGAGGAACAAAGGGCGCTAATACAAAAAGAGTTTGATAAATTATTATTTTTACCAATTGATGAAGCCTTTTGAAATGAAATAAAAATAACATTTAAAAAATTAAAAGAAAATGGGCAATTGCCAACATATGAGCAAATAAGTTATGATCATTATTTTGATAGCAAAAAACAATCAGTGGTTTTAAGTCATTTTGATGATAAAACAATTGAAGCGGCATCAAGATTATTTAACATAGATGAATTAGAAATAGAGGATTAATTATGAATAAAGAATTGTTTGAAGAAATTATAAGTAACATTAATAAAAACAATGGTCTTACTAAGAAAACTAGTGAGAGATTAGTTAACAATTTAATAATTGATAAATTTGCTTTAGACAATTTTGTTAAACAACTTAATCTAATAAAAGAAAATATTTCTATTTGCTCAATCTGTAACTATTATGAAATTGAAAGCAAGTGCATAATTTGTTCTGATGAAAGTAGAAATCAAAATGTTATTTGTGTTGTTGCAAGTCAATTAGACGTTAATAACATTGAAAAAATTAATAAATATAAAGGTCTTTATCATGTTTTGGGATCTGAAATAAACTTAAATAAGAAAAAATCTCCATCGGAAATTAACTTTGAAAGTCTTTTGTCAAGAATCGACAAAAATAGCGAATTGATTTTAGCTTTAAACGCAACTTTTGAAGGTGAACTAACAACGAATTATATTTATCAATTAACAAAGAATTTAAATATAAATATAACAAGAATTGCAAAAGGTATTCCAATGGGTGGAAGCCTTGACTACATGGATGAAACAACTTTGGAAAGTGCATTCAAAAATAGAAAGAAATATGAGGTGTAGTATGTTCATAACAATTGAGGGAATGGACGGTAGCGGTAAAACAACTGCGTTATTGAGAGTTAAAAAACATTTAGAAGATTTAAACTACAAGGTTGTTATGACAAGAGAACCGGGTGGTTTACCAATTTCTGAAAAAATCAGAGATCTTATATTGAATAAAGATAGTCAAGGCATGGAGCCATGAACAGAAGCTTTACTTTTTATTGCAGCCAGAAAAGAACATCTTGAAAAAGTAATCAAACCTTATCTTAAACAAGGTTATATAGTTATTTCTGATAGATTTATGGATTCAACAACAGCATATCAAGGTGGAGCAAGAGGACTTGGCGTAGATTATTTAAATGAATTACAAAAAACTATTTTGGAAGGATTTTTGCCAGATTTAACTTTGTATTTTGAATTAAGTTTTGAAGATGCTGAAAAAAGACTTTCTGGGAGACATGATGAAAAAAATAGATTAGATGAAGAAGGAAGAAAATTTAAAGAATCTGTAAAACAAGCATTTGAGGACTTGTCAAAAAAAGAAACACAAAGAATAACTGTTATTGATGCGTCAAAAACACCTGATGAAGTTTTTGAACAAACTAAAAATGTTATTTTAGAAAAGATAGAATTATGAAAAAAAGAGAAGCACTAGAAAAATTTGTTGAGCAATTAAAAAATCAAAAAATGTTTAGCTCCATTTTAGTATCAAATGATAGTCAAGAAAGCCTAAACAATTTTGCAAATGAATTGTCGAAAATAATTTTTTGTGAAAATTTAAGTATTGAAAATGACCAATGTAATAATTGTAAAAGATTTGAAAGTAAAAGTTTGCCAAATTTTGTGTTTCTTGGTGATGGAAGCTTAGCTATAAACAAGGCAGATGTTATTGAACTTATGCAAAAATTTTCTTTAACAACAAATGAAGTTAATAAATTTAAAGTTTATGTTTTAGCTAATGCAGAAAATTTAAAAAATGAATCAGGTAACTCTTTGTTGAAATTCATAGAAGAACCACCAGAAAATACTATTGCTATTTTGCTAACTAAAAATAAAAGTCAGGTTCTGCCTACAATTAAATCAAGATGTAAATTAGTTGTCTTAGAAAATGAAAAAAAATCAGAAACTCCTAAAAACTTAATTGAGCAGATTTTAGAAAAAGATAAAAATTCTATTTTGCTTTCAAACTCTGAATTAAAGAAAATAGAAAAATCACAATTAATAGCTATGCTTGAAGAAGCTTATGGTAGAACAATAATTAAAAATCACTTAAATATAGCAGAAGCAACGCTGCAATTAATTAATGATTTAAAATTCACATTTCAAACCAATTTAGCGATAGACGTATTTTTAATACATGTAAGTGAGGTAATCTAATGAAAATTTTGAATGATTTACTAGGGTATGAAAATAGAAAAATTTATCAAGATTCTGAAATGTTTAACTTTACATTAGACAGCATTCTTATAGCAAGATTTGTAAATTTGAAGAGTGGAATAAATAAAATTGTTGATTTTGGCACTAATAATGCAGTTATACCTTTAATAGTTTCAAAATATACAAATGCAAAAATTGTTGGAGTTGAAATTCAAGAAAAGGCAGCAGCTTTAGCAGTTGAAAACATAAAATTAAATAATCTTGAGAATCAAGTTGAAATTGTTAATTCTGATATTAAAAACTATGCGAAAGAAATGGCCAACAAATTTGATGCAGTAATATGTAATCCGCCATTTTTTAAAAAACACGAGGAATCAAAAGTAAAAAAGATTAGCGAAGAAGTTGTTAACGCAAGACATGAGACTTTGATTACTCTTGAAGAGATAATAAAAAATGCAGGATTGATTTTAAAAAATGGCGGCTCTTTTACATTAGTTCATAGACCTGAAAGAACAGGCGAAATAATTAATTTACTTTATAAATATAAATTTGCACCTAAAAGAATGCAATTTGTACATTCAAAAGCTGGAGAAGAAGCTAAAACAATTTTATTGGATGCAATTTTAGAAGGAAATGAAGGAATGCAAATAATCAAGCCTTTAATTTCACATAAAGAAGATGAATCATATACTAACGAATTATTGAAATATTTTAAGGATTAAAAATTATGCAAAGATTTAAAATAAATACGTCTCTTTCATATTTAGTTGGAGTTTCTGGTGGGCCTGATAGCATGTTTATGTTGAACGAACTAATTAAAATGAATGTAAAAGATTTAGTTGTTTGTCATGTTAATTATAAATTTAGAAATGATTCAGATAATGATCAAAAAATAGTTGAAAAATTTTGTGAAAAAAATAATTTGAAATTAGAAAAACTTGTAATTGAGCAGGACTACTCTTTACTTAAAGAAAATTTTGAAAGTTGAGCTAGAAAAATTAGATATGATTTTTTTGTTGAAGTTTCCAAAAAACACAATATTAAAAATGTATTAATAGCCCACAATAGAAATGATTTAGTTGAAACTTTTTTATTACAGCAAGAAAGAAAAAGCTATGTTAAACATTATGGTTTAAATAAAACTTCTATGTATAAAGATTTAATTATTGTTAGACCAATGTTAAACATTTTAAAATCAGAAATTTTAGTTGCTTTAAAAGAAGAAAAAGTAGCGTATGCAGTTGATTCAACAAATGAAGATATCAAATATAAAAGAAATAAAATAAGAGCAGAGTTATCTGAAAACTCTTTCAATAAAATTGAAAAAGAAATAAATTTGCTAAACTCTGAACTCGAAAAAATAAGTTTGCAAGTTGATTGATATGTTAACAATAACATGTCAGCTGATGAACTTAAAATTAATAAAAATCTGCAAGAAAAAAATCTTGAGTTTATTCAGAGAACTATTTACAAATGATTAGAAATATTAAAAAAAGATTTTATTATTCAAAATAGAAGAAACAAAACAATTTTTGAAATAGCTAAAAATATAAAAGTATCTGAAAAAGTTTTTTGAGAAATAAACATAGGTGATTTTTCAATAATAAAAGATTATGAAAACTTGTTTTTAATTAAGACTGAAATAATACAACCAAAAACCTTTGTAATTAATTCAAAACAAGATTTATACCTTGCAGAAGAATTCATAAATTGATTAGACTTAGTTAATGCAATTAAACGTAATAAAGAAAATTATCCGTATGTTATTACAAACGATTTTCTAAAATATAAAATAGACACTTATACTTTTGGCAAAAAAACAAATAGATATTTAATTGATAAAAAAATTAGATACAAAAATAGGATGCTAAAAGCAGTTGTTTATAGTAAGAGAGCAATGAAAATCTTGAATACTATTAAGTAGAGTAATAATTTAAATAATGGTATCATTAAAATAGAATAAAAATCTTGAGACGGAGGAATAAAATGAAGACTAAAAAAAGTAAGTCAACTTTATGGTTTTGGTTAATAATCTTATTAGCTGTTATAGTTACAATAATAATTATTGCCGTTACTGTTAAAGGAACAACTCAGGTATGAAGTGATGCAACATTCACTAATTGGATCGGAAAGCATCAGCCAAATATTAACCCCAAAGCTGACCAATATTGAAAAAATGTAATGGTTTATTATGGAACAAATAATACAGCCGTTGTTAAAGGAACATTTTTCTTAGAAGAGACGGGTAAAAATGTTAATTTTGTTGTCTATTTAACACAAACTAGATTTAATGATATAATGGCCGGTAATCCTTATCCTTGACCAACACTTGTTTACCAAGGTTCAGTTGGAATGGCACTATTAGTTTCATTAGCACCATTATTAATTTATGTATTATTATTTGGTGGAATAATTTGATTCATGATGAAAGGTTCTGCTGGAGCAGGAGCTGGAGCAGGAAATATTTTTGGTATGGGTAAAAATAGAGCTCGTGCTGAAAAATCAGATGTTAAATTTGCTAACGTTGCAGGTATTGAAGAAGAAAAATCAGAATTAGTTGAATTAGTTGATTATCTAAAATTCCCTGCAAAATATGCAGAAGCTGGAGCTAGAGCACCAAAAGGTGTTTTAATGGAGGGTCCACCAGGAACTGGTAAGACTTTACTTGCAAAAGCTGTAGCTGGAGAAGCTGGAGTTTCATTCTTCTCAATAGCTGGTTCTGAATTTGAAGAAATGTTTGTTGGTGTTGGAGCAAGTCGTGTTCGTGAAATGTTCAATGATGCTAAAAAAGCAGCACCTGCAATTATATTCATTGATGAAATTGATGCAGTAGGTAGAAAAAGAAATAATGGAATGGGTTCAGGAGGAAATGAACAAACATTAAACCAATTATTGGTTGAAATGGATGGATTTGGAACTAACTCAGGAATCATTGTTATGGCTGCAACAAACCGTGCAGATGTATTAGACCCAGCTTTATTAAGACCAGGACGTTTTGATAGAGTTATTCAAGTTTCATTACCTGATATTAAAGAACGTAAAGCTATTTTAGAATTACATGCTAAAGGTAAAAAAATTGATAGTTCAGTTGATTGATATAGAGTTGCTGAAAGAACTCCAGGTTTCTCTGGTGCTCAATTAGAAAACGTTTTAAACGAAGCTGCAATTTTAATGGTTAGAGAAAAACGTGACATTATTACAATTACTGAAATTGATGAAGCGATTGATCGTGTAGTTGGTGGACCAGCTAAAAAATCACGTGCAATGACTAAACAAGATAAAGACATTGTTTCATATCATGAATCAGGACATGCATTAATTGGATTAAAACTTGATAGTGCATCAAAAGTTCAAAAAGTTACAATTATTCCGCGTGGTAATGCAGGTGGTTATACAATTATGACGCCAAAAGATGAAACTGTATTTTCTTCTAAAAAAGATTTATTTGCAACAATTGCTGGATATTTAGGTGGTAGAGCCGCTGAAGAAATTATGTTTGGAAAAGAAAACGTAACAACAGGTGCTCATGACGATTTAGATAAAGCAACAAACATTGCTAGAAGAATGGTTGTTCAATTTGGTATGTCAAGTTTAGGTATGACAAAATACTTAACAATGGCTGAAGAATCATACGGTAAAATGGAAGGTACATATTCTGATGAAACTGCAGCTAGAATTGATGCTGAAATTTCAAAAATTCTTGAAGAGTCTTATAAAATTGCTTTAAAAATAATTAAAGAAAATATGGAAACTTTAGAATTATTAGCAGAATCATTAAGAGTGCTTGAAACAATCACCGCAGAACAAATCGAATACATTAATAAAAATAAAAAATTACCAGAAGAAGTTTTAGAGCAAAAAAACAGAATGGCTAAAGAGGATGAAAAAATCAAAAAGGGTGAAATCATCGACATTAAAGTAGAAGATTTAGATATTGAGGAATAATTAAAATGGAGTTAGTCTCCATTTTTGTTTTAAAGTTTGTGCTTGTTTATGAAACAAAAAAGGCTAAAATTATATAGAAATAAAACAACTAGACAAGGAGAGTTAAGATGAAAAAACATTTTGATGTTATTGTAATTGGTGGTGGTCACGCTGGTGTTGAAGCTGCATTAGCTTCAGCAAGATTAAATAAAAAGACTGCACTTATTAATTTATACAAAGACAGAATAGCTGCTATGCCTTGTAATCCAAGTATTGGAGGACCTGCTAAAGGGATTGTAGTAAGAGAGATTGATGCTTTGGGTGGAGAAATGGCTAAAGCCGCTGATAAAACTGCTTTGCAAACCAAACTTCTTAATTCTTCTAGAGGTCCTGGAGTATGAGCTCTTAGAGTTCAATCAGATAAAGAAGAGTATTCAAAATATATGCAAAATATTGTTGAAGGAGAATCTAATTTAGAATTAATTGAAGCAATTGCGTCTGATCTTATTATTGAGGACAATTCAGTAAAAGGTGTAGTTTTAAATAATGGTGAAATTATTAATGCTTCTTGTGTTATTTTAACTACTGGAACATATCTTAAATCTGAAATATTAACGGGTCATGAAAAATATTCTTCAGGCCCAAATGAAGAACCAACATCAAATGGAATAAGTCTATCATTAAAAAAAGCGGGCGTTGAACTATTTAGATTCAAAACTGGAACACCTCCAAGAATTTTTAAAAACTCTGTAGATCTTTCTAAAGCTATTGAAGAGCCAGGAACCAATGCAAAATTAGCTTTCAGTTTTTCTACAGATCAATATACTCCAATTGAAAACCAGGAACTTTGTTATTTAATTCACTCAACACCAAAAACAAAAAAAATCATTGAAGATAACTTAACAAAGTCTGCTATGTACTCTGGAAAAGTTGAATCGATAGGGCCAAGATATTGTCCAAGTTTTGAAGATAAAATTGTAAGGTTTTCGTCAAAAGAAACTCATCAAATTTTTATTGAACCAGAATCACTAAAAGGAGATGCATGATATATTCAAGGTTTTTCAACATCAATGCCAACTGATGTTCAATTACTTATGATTAGATCTTTACCAGGATTCGAAAAGGCAGAAGTTAAAACTTGAGCTTATGCAATTGAGTATGATTGCATAAATCCAATTCAATTAAAACCGTCATTAGAATTGAAGAATATTAGTAACTTATTTACAGCTGGGCAAATAAATGGGACAAGTGGATATGAGGAAGCTGCAGGACAAGGTCTAATAGCAGGAATAAATGCATCAAGAAAAGTTGATAATTTAGAACCATTAATTTTAAGAAGAGATGAAGCATATATTGGTGTAATGATTGATGACTTAATTAATAAGGGGGTTTGAGAACCTTACAGACTTTTAACAAGTAGAGCAGAACATAGATTGCTTTTAAGAAATGATAATGCTGAACTTAGATTAAAAGAAAAAGGTTTTGAAATTGGATTAATTAAGGATCATGAATACAATAAATATTTAAAATACACGCAAGAAATAAATGAAGCAATTAAAGAGTTAGAAGAAATTAGATTTACGCCCAAATCAAAACTTGCTATTGAGTTAAAAGAACTAGGACAAGCTGATTTAAATCATGGATATAGTGGTATTGAGATCTTAAAAATACCAACTGTTGATATCAATGTTATGATTCCACACATTAAGTCTTTACAGAGTTTAAAAAATAATCAATTGCAATCAATTGTTATTGAAACTAGATTTGCAGGATATGTTAAAACTGAAAGAAAAACAGTTGAAAGATTAATTAAACTGGAAAAGAAAAAAATACCATCAAATATTGACTACGATAAGATTGAAAACTTGGCTACTGAAGCTAGACAAAAGTTAAAAAAAGTAATGCCTTTAAATATAGGGCAGGCATCTAGAATTACTGGGGTGAATCCTGCAGACATACAAATGCTGTTGTTTTACCTTAAAAATAACTATGCCAACGAACAAATGTAACACTAAAAGTTCACTTAGTCAAATATTTGTTTATAATTAATATAAAAAAGAAGGAGGCATAAATATGTCAATTGAAATGAAAAATAAAAAACATACAAGATCAATTGGTTTAATATTTGTTTTAGTTTTATTTATAGCTTTAGTAATTGCTTTTAAACTTATAAACCAAGTTACAAATGGAACATCAGATTGATTTAAAACAATCACTGAATCTGGTCTTGTTGAAAAAAAATACATTGATGCAGCATGATTTACAGGAAATGGAGGATTAAGTCATTTTTTCTCAGGACCTATGGGATTTAAATCATTAGCTCAGTTTAAATTGGCAGCAAAGTTGGGAACTGAAGGATATATCACATTCTTATTGCCAATTTTCTGAGACTTATTAATTAATTGAATTGCAATTGTAGGAATAATTTTCTTAGTTGTTTCAATAATTATGAGTTTTGTTAGAGAAAACAAAATTAACAAAATTCTTTCTGAAAAAGGATCTACAACAGCTATTGAAGAAGTTAAAGAAATTTCAAGAGAAGAAATCAAACAAGAAGCAATTAAATTAGAAGAAAAATTGGAAGAAGAAGTTATTGTTAAAAAACCGGTTAAAAAGAAAGTTAAAAAACCTACTGTTAAAAAAGCAACTGAAGTTAAAGTTGCTGAAGCAAAACCAGTAGCTAAAAAAGAAGCAACTAAAAAACCTGCTGGTAAAGATGAAGAAATTGAAGTTGTTGAAACAAAATTACCAGTTAAAAAAGAAACAACTAAAAAATCAGTAGCTGCAAAAAAAGTAGCTGAACCTAAAGCTGAAAAAGTTAAGGTTGGTAAAGAAAAAGTAGCTCCAGTAGTTATTTCTTCAAAAACTGAATCAATGTATGTAATTAAAAAACGTTATAACCAAGTTTCTAAAAAGGATATTTTAATTAAATTAGAAAAAGCTCATCCTGAATTTAGTAAAAAATCAGTTAAGGAAGTTGTTAATAGCGCTTTCGAAGTTATGACTACTGCAATTTTAAAAAATGAAGAAATTATTATCTCAAATTTTGGAAAACTTACAAAAGTTCATAAAGAAGCTAAAAAAGGTAAAAATCCATCAACAGGTGCTATCATTGACATTCCAGCTTCAAATACAGTTAAATTTAAAGCTAATAAACATTTAAAAGAGAATATGTCAAAAGGTAAATGAACAGGATTAACAAAAGTTAAAAAAGAAATAAAAAAATAATAATTTAAACACCAAAGGTGTTTTTTTTGTTTTTGCTTTTTTTCGATCAAAAAAAAGTTATAATAATTTAAACAATTAAATAGAAAAACTTATACATGACAACATAATGGGTTGTCGACCTGCCTTTGGACCTATCCTCAGACTATAAGCGCGGGGGTTTTTTAGTACTAAAAAACCTCTTTTTCTTTGTTTAGAAGGAGAAAAGATGAAAAAACTATTGTTATCACTGTTAAGCACAACAATAATAAGCACGAGTTTAACAACCGTTGTTTCTTGCGGAACTGAGAAGCATTTTGGTGAAATATATTTAGTGACTGATGCAGGTAAGATTGATGATAAATCATTTAATCAATCAGCATATGAAGCTGGAACAGAATTTGTTAAAGAAATTTTGGGTAAAGATCAAAAAATTGGTTATATCCAACCTGAGTCAACTGCACCAAAAACTATGAAAAGAGCTTACAAAACAGCTAAGAGTAATAAAGCAAAAACTTTATTACTTCCAGGGTTTCACCATGCTATGCCAGGAGAAGGTGACCATCAGGCTGCAAAAGTAATGGAAAATTCAGGTTCAACAATAATTTTAGATTCAAACAGCGCTGCTAATAATGAAATTGGTGTTGTTTTTAGAGGAGATGTTTCAGGATTTTATGCAGGGATGGCATCAATTATTTATTCTCTAAATAATGATAATTATACTAATAATACATTATCATTAGGAGCATTTGGAGGAATATCTAACCCTGCATCAGTTGATAACTTTATAGTGGGTTATTTGGCTTCAATAGATGTTTACAATCAATTAAAAACAAATGATCAATTTTTAGAAAATTTCAATATTGACAAAGATATAGCAACAAAAGTAACTGTTAGAAAAGCTCAAAATGGATGACCAAAATCAAAAGATGAAACAACGTGATTTTCAAATAGTTTTTTAATTGGACAATCAAAATTAGTACTAGATAACTTGAAAGATACATCTAAATCTGTAAAACCAAATGTTTTAATGCCAGTTGCTGGTTCTCAAACCTCAGATGCGATCAGTTATGACAATTCTTGAAAAGTTATAGGTGTTGATACTGACCAAGCAGAATCATATGGTAAAGATGCTGAAAATAGATTTATAACATCAGCAGAAAAGGATTTAAAAAATTCAACAATTGTTTCATTAGCTCATACACCAGAATGAATGAATAATAAAGAATACCCGGAAATTTTAGAAAAAGTAGCATTAAACTATTCAGATAAAATTCAATTGACAAAAGAAGTTAAAAAAGAAGATGGTACATCAACTTTTGAGGACATTGACATTAGAGCAAAAGAATCTTGAACAGGAATGGATGTTTGAGTAAATGGAACTATGTCATCAGGTGGTGCCAATTTATTAGACGATGCATTAGCAATCAAAATTAAAGAATACTTTACTCCACAAGCGCTAACGGAAGCATCAAAAATATTATTTTCTAAATATATAAATGGAGTAATACCTTCTTCAGGAACAATTATTGCTGTTGAACCAGTTGCTGATTATGCCAATACAATTATTGATAATTTAAAGACTCAGCCAGAATCAGGTAAAGAATAAAGGAGAATCATGAACAATATCAACGCTGTAGAAATGAAAAATATTTCAATGATTTTCAATAAAAAAATCGTTGCTAACAAGAACATTAATCTAGAAGTTAAAAAAGGTGAAGTTCACGCCTTAATGGGCGAGAATGGTGCAGGTAAATCAACATTAATGTCAATTCTTTTTGGTATATATGAACCAACGGAAGGAAATATATTTGTAAATGGGAAAGAAGAAATCATTTCATCACCAGTTAAAGCAACAAAACTTGGGATTGGTATGGTACACCAACATTTTAAATTAGTAGATATTTTTCCAGTTTGAAAAAATATAATATTAGGTTCAGAAGAAACTAAATATAAACAAATTATTAATAAGAAAAAGATAATTGAAGATTTAACTAAAATAATGACTGAGTACAATCTTGAAGTAGATTTAAATGCTAAGGTTAAAGATATTTCAGTTGGTATGAAGCAAAGAGTTGAGATATTAAAAACCCTTTATAGAAAAGCTGAAATTATGGTATTTGATGAGCCAACAGCAGTTTTAACACCCATTGAAATTGAGGGCCTTTTAAAAGTTATTAAAGAGTTAAAAGCAATGGGTAAAACTATAATTCTAATTACACATAAAATGGCGGAAATTAAAGAAGTTGCTGATAGAGCTACAATCATTAGAAAAGGTACATACGTAGGTACATACGATGTTAAAAAAACTTCAGCAAGTAAATTAGCAGAAGCAATGGTTGGAAGAAAAATAGTTGAAATAAAAAATAATCATAAACCAAATAATAACGAAAACTTAATTGTTATTGAAGATTTAAATGTAAAAAAACATAGTAATAATAAAGTCCTAGGTTTAAAAAATTTTTCAACATCAATTAAAGCAGGAGAAATTCTTGGTATAGCTGGTGTTGAAGGTAATGGTCAAATTGAATTAGCTGAGGCAATCAGCGGAATGGTAAAGGTTGAAAGTGGAAAAGTTTATGTTAAAGATAAGAACATAACTAATGAATCAATTAGCAAAAGATATAATGAACATAAAATGGGATTTATACCAGAAGATAGACATAAATTTGGATTAGTATTAGATGCTAATTTAATAACAAACGTGGCTCTTCAAGATATTTCAACAAAAAAATATAGTAAACGTGGTTTTATTAATAAAACAGCAATGCAAACAAAAACGCAACAAATAATAAGTAAATTTGATGTTAGAAATGCTGATGCAGGATTTGCGATAGCAAGGCAACTATCAGGTGGTAATCAACAAAAAATGATTATAGGTAGAGAACTATCAAGAGAAAATAATTTCATAATTATTTTCCAACCAACAAGAGGTTTAGATGTAGGATCAATTGAATTTATACATGCTGAGATTTTAAGAGCAAAAGAAGAAGGAAAAGCAATTTTGTTAATTTCGTATGAATTATCGGAGATATTACAGCTATCAGATCGTATTTTAGTTTTAAACTCAGGTCAAATAGTTGGTGAAGTTTCAGGTAAGGAAGCAACAAGAGAAATAGTGGGGAAAATGATGGTTTCATCAGTAATGGAGTAATTTATGAAAAAAATTAATCAATGAAAATTTAAAACAAAATCAATTGCTTACATAAAATCAACAACTTTTAAAACAAAAACAGCGTATGTTAAAGTCTCATTTATATCAATAATTCTTGGTTTATTATGTGGAATCATTTTCCTATATTGTTTTGGTATGAATGGTTTTGGATTTATTTTTAGCAGTATAATTAAACCATTCGCTTCACCAGTAGAGCCAGAAGGCACAATTATTTTACTAGCAGTGTTTATATTGTTAGGTCTAGGTTTGGCATTAGGTTTCAGAATTAAATTATTTAACATGGGAGGAAGCGGTCAAGCAATTGGTGGTTTACTGATTACTTATTTATTCCTTAATGCAATAACAGGAGGAGCAGATTTCTCTAAATTACCCGGTGGATATGGTATTTTACTGTTCTTAATATTTATAGTTTCAGGAGCTATAGTTTCTTCACTAACAGGTATATTAAAAGTTTTATTCAACATTCATGAGGTAGCAACTTCAATTGTCATCAACTGAATTTTATGATACTTACTTAAATATGTATTGTTCATTAAATTTGATACTCAATTGAATTCCCCTAACTTACCTGAAGTTTTTGGTTCTCAATTATGAGTATTTGCAATTGTATTTGCAATTGCTTCAATAATAATTGTTTTTGTAGTTTGTGAAACTACAACAGTTGGGTATAAATATAAAGTTGTTGGAATGCAATCAACAGCAGCTAAGTATGCAGGAATTAAAACAAATACATTTATCATAGGTGTTACTGCGTTACAAGGGGTGTTTATATCTGCTGCAGGGTTCTTCTACTACTTTGGTTTAAAAAGTAATATATCAGTAGCAAATGACATTATGCCATTATTAGGATTTGATGGTATACCAATAGCATTAGTTGCGTTTAATAATTTCTTAGGAATAATTCCAATTGCTATATTATGAGCAGTATTAAAAGATGGTATTCAATTAACAATGAACTCTCCACAATATATGGGTCTTCCGTCAGAAACTTCAGATTTATTGTTTGGAATTATAATTTTATTTTCAACAATGTATTTATTACTAATGAAAATAAATGTAACAAATTATATTTGCACAATAATTCACAAATTTAAAAATCCAAAATTTAAATCAGAGATTCAAATTTTAAATTCAGAAATAAGAGAACTTAAAAAAGAAAAATGGTCGATATTGTTGAATAAAGAATTTGCTTCAGAAAAAGCAAAAATAAAAGAATTAAAATCAAATTTAAAATCAACAACAGATGTTGAAAAATTGAAAGAAGAATTAAGTAATCTAAGCTACGAATATAATGAAGCAAAAACATTCAAAATTTCAAAAATTAAAAATAAAATAAAAGATTTAAAAATAGAAAAAAAATCATTGATTGACAAAACATTAGAAGAGTATAATAAAAACTCAATTAATGGATTAAAAAAAGTTTATGAAGGCAAATACAACTCTGCAACGTTTCCTATTTTAGATCAGGTAGTTTTAATAGAATCAGAAATTCAAAGCATAAATGAAGAATTGAAAAATACTAATACTGAAAATTTTGAAAAATTGTTAAAGGAAAAAAACAAATTAGAAAAAAAAGCCAATTCTTTAATTCAAAAACAAGAATTACAAATTAAAGAATTTAAAAATAATTTTGTTTTAACAAAACAAGAAGCAAAAAAATACTTACAAAATATTAAACAAAATTACAAAATCGAAATCAAAAAACTAGAAACGAAATCAGCTTCTAGAACTTTTAGAAAATTAAAAATAAGAAAATTAAAAATAGACTTATTAGAAAAACAAATGGAGGTAGTAAAACTTTATGGAAGCAATATTTAGTTTAGCAATAGGTTTCTTTGTTGTTTTTACATTGGGAGCTATCTCAGGAATGTTTTCAGAAAGATCAGGAGTTGTAAATTTAGGTATTGAAGGATTTATGACAATCGGTGCCTTAGCATACGTATCATTTTGCTTTATGATTAGAAAAACAACAAATAACTATGAAGATTTACATATCCTTTATTTATTAATTGGGGCTATATTTTCAATGGTTATTGCTGGGATATTTTCATTATTACAAACATTAATGGTATTAAAACTAAAAACGGATCAAATTATTTCAGGAACAGTAATTAATTTACTTGCTCAAGGAATTGCATTATTTATAGTTCATATTCAAGGATTTGGCACTGGTGGAACTGTTTTAGGTTCAATTAGCCCTAAGCTGATATCATTTAACTATTTTATATTTTATGCCGTATTTACATTATTTGTGACAGTTGGCATAGGTTTATATTTCACTTTTACAAAAGTTGGAACAAGACATATAGCTGCTGGTGAAAATCCACAAGCTTTAGATGCAGCTGGAGTTAAAGTTAATAAATATAGATTTATATGCATTTCTATTTCAGGCGCAATTTCAGGTTTAGCTGGAACAATGTTTGTTATTACACAATCATTACAAAACTTTAATGGAAGCGTTCAAGGATTAGGGTTCATTGCATTAGCAATTATGATAATTGGTCAATGAAGAGTGAGTTTAATTGTCATGTTTTCAATAATATTTTCAATTATGTTTAGTATTGGACAAAAAATAACAGGTCTAAACTCATTGCCAAGAGCACTACCGTTTATCATGTCAATTGTTGTTATGGTAGTAGCTTCAAAATGATCTTCACCGCCTCAGGCAAGTGGCATACCATTTGATAAAACTTTAAGATAAAATAATATTAGAAAAAAGAGGAATTAATATGACACCACACATTAGTGCAAAAAAAGAAGAAATTGCAAAAACAGTTTTAATGCCAGGGGATCCATTAAGAGCTAAAAAAATTGCTGAAACGTATTTAGAAAATGTTAAATTAGTTAATGAAGTTAGAAATATGTTCATGTACACCGGAACTTATAAAGGTATAGAAGTAACAATAGCCGGAAGTGGGATGGGTTGTCCAAGTATTGGAATCTATTCATATGAATTATTTAATTTTTATGATGTTGAAAACATTATTAGAATTGGATCAGCAGGAAGTTATAAAAAAGAAATAAAAGTTTACGATGTTTATAACGTAAAAGAAGCTTACGGTGATAGTAACTATGCTAAACTAGCAGCTAACATTGATGATAAAGTTATTAAAGCAGGAACTAAACTTTATTCATTAATTGAAAAAATAGCAGAAGAAAAAAATATTAAAACCTTAACAGGTAGAGCTCACTCAGCTGATGTATTTTATCGTCATGATGATATTACTGAATTTGTAAAAGAAAACAATTTAGATGTTGTTGAAATGGAATCTGTAGCTCTATTTGCAAATGCAATTAGGGCTAAAAAACAAGCTGCATGCTTGTTAACAATTTCTGATAACTTGGTAACAAAAGAAGTTACAACAGCCGAAGAAAGACAAAACAATTTTATGCAAATGGTTGAAATTGCACTTGAAGTTGCTGTTAAATCTAACTAAAAAATAATACTTTTAAAGGCACATTTATATGTGTCTTTTTACTTGGACTTGTTTTGCCTCTATTTTTTTGATATATTTTTTTATAACTAACTTTAAAAAAGAAAGAGAAAAAATCAATGTTTAAAAAAAGAGATAAAAGTTCTAAGGTTTATGAATTTTGATACTTATTTTTACTTATTGTAGGAATTTGTATTGGTTCAGGAATTTATGTTAAAAACCAAGAACTAATAAGCCAAACAAAGAGTCCTTGAATAGCTACTGTGTTATGACTAACAATTGGACTAGTATGTGTTATTTCAATTGTAGTTTTTATGGAAATAGCAAAATCAACCGAAAAAGAAGGTAATGGAACAGTAAGCAACTGATGTAAATTATTTATAAATAGAAAATTTGCGTCATTTGTTTCTGTATTATATACAACTATTTATATGCCAGCTTATCAATCAATATTTGTAAGCTTAACTATTGCCTACTTTTTTGCTTTCACAGGAATAACTCCAGATCCGAAAACCTTATTGAGTGTTTACATACTTGTGGGAGTTTCACTATTTGTACTATTTGCTTTTGTGAATGTGTATTCAGCAAATATTTCAAGAAAGATGCAATTTTTTGCAATGTTTATTAAATTTATACCTTTAATAATAGCTTTTTTTGCAGGATTTTTAATCGCAATATTAGGTTCAAATCACAAAGGTAATGGAATGGGAATGGAGAGTGGAACAGATTTACTTTTCATGAACTTTTTAGGGGGAATGGGAGCTATACTTTTTTCATTTGATGGCTATATTTTTACAGCCAATACTCAAAAGAGTGCTAAAAACAAACAAGTTGTACCAATCGCGATTATTTCAGGATTAACATTCATAACAATGTTTTATGTTTTAATGGCTATATCCTTATTTTTAGGTGGTGATGGAAGTGTTGAAACTGTTTTAATACAAGTATTTTCAGGTTTCAGTAAACATCCATCAAACACATCAATAAAAGCTGCAAGTACAGTTGTTTACTTAATAATGTTTTTAATATGCTTACTAAATATAAATATGTTTACACATTTTGGAACGTCTAATTTACTATCAGATTATAATATGAAATTAACATATTTAAGAAAAGGCGGTAACGGATTTAAAAAATCAGCTTTTACACAAATGGCTATATCAGCAACTTTTTATGTTGCGTTAATTTTAGTAGGTAGTCTTTCATCTCATGGAAAATGAACTGGTATGTCAACAAATGTAAACATAAATTTCCTTGATCCTGAAACTCAAAAAGTAATTTACATTGCTTATTTAACATCTCCTACGTTCTATGTAGGAATAATGTCATCAGTTTGTGTAGTTCTAATATTTATTGTTATATCAATGTTAATGATTGCAGCAATGTGAAATAGAAAAACTCAAAAAGTAAAAGTAAGTAAAGTTAAATTCTTTTGACCTTCAGCAATCATTTCAACAACATTATTCTTATTCTTTACAATATGTGGATTAATTGTTTTCTTAGCACCTCAATTAATTGATTCATCTGACATGAATTGAAAAACAAATGGTGGAATGATGTTTACAATTATTTTCATCGTTACTTTATTAGCGACAATTGTTATATGATTATTACAAGAAAGAATGTTCAAAATAAATCCATTTGAAAATGGATTTGAAGGCGAAATTGATAAAAACATGAAAGTTAATAACTGAATGGCAGCCAAAGAAGCCCAAGAACTTAGAGAATTAAACAATGAAACAAAAACAAAAATTAAATCTACCTAATTGATTAACTTTAATAAGATTACTTTTAGTTCCTATTGTTGTTATGCTTGTTATATCAAACATTTGTGATTGAGATAAAAGTTTTATAATTGGAACTGGCACTTCAACATTCCATATAACATTAACAATGCTATTAGCTGGTATTGTATTTATCG
The DNA here is from genome assembly GCF_002804125.1 of Mesoplasma entomophilum. NCBI lineage: Bacteria > Bacillati > Mycoplasmatota > Mollicutes > Entomoplasmatales > Entomoplasmataceae > Mesoplasma > Mesoplasma entomophilum. The sequence goes on along the minus strand of NZ_CP024966.1, from coordinate 823,926 downwards.
TAGCCAGTTTCACAGATTTTTTAGATGGATACTTAGCTAGAAAGAATAATCAAGTTACAGAATTTGGGAAATTCTTTGATCCAATAGCAGACAAATTACTTGTTAATGCAACTTTAATTTTATTTGCTTCAAGTATTTCTATAATACCTGTTTGAGTAACTTTAGTCTTAATTCTAAGAGATATATTTGTAGATTTTATTAGAATGATATTGAGTTCAAAAAACATAACTTTATCAGCAGGAATTTTTGGAAAATTAAAAACAGTTTTTCAAATGATTGGATTATCAATCTTATTCTTTTTTAGCTCATTTACTCTTAATATAGAAGTTTGACAAGAACAATTGATTTTAATTCCAATGTATATAGCTGTAGCATTCAGTTTATATAGTGGTTTGGATTATTTCTTAAAAGCAAGAAAAAATTTATTTTAGTAAACAAAGGAACTTATGTTCCTTTTTATTTAGCAATCAAAAAAGAAGGTATGTGCTATAATAATTTAAGTTAAAAGAAGAAAAGGAGATGTGAACAATGTTTAATAATTGAAAAATTTTTGAAGACAATTTAGGCTTTGTTCCATCAGAAGAAATAAAAGATAAATTAAATGAGTATTATAAAATACTTGTTGAAGAAAACTTAAAATATAATTTAACAAGAATAACAAATGAAGAAGATGTTTATGAAAAACATTTTTTAGATTCCTTATTATTTACAAAGGAAACAAAAATTGATAATCAAAAAATTATAGATATTGGAACAGGGCCTGGTTTCCCAGGAATAGTTTTAAAAATATTTTTTCCTGAAACAGACATTACTCTAATTGACTCAAATAATAAGAAGATAAATTTTCTTAACATTGTAATCAAAAAACTAAACCTAAAACAGATTGAAGCAAAACACGCAAGAGCAGAAGAATTGGCTAGAATTGAAAACGAAAAATATGATATAGCAATTTCTAGAGCTGTTGCATATTTGGATGTGATTTTAGAATTAGCCGTTAGATTCTTAAAGATTCAAGGAAAAATAATTTTGTTAAAAGGGCCAAGAGCTGATGAAGAAATAAAAAACTCAAAAAATATTGATCAAAAACTTAAAATAAAATTAACTAATAAACAGTCCCTTGCTGATACAGGTTTCGGAGAAAGAATAAATTTATTTTATGAAAAAGAAAAATCAACCCCAGAACTTTATCCAAGAGAATATGCGAAAATAGTTAAAGAGAGCGGTAAAAAATAATGCATACAGAATTACAAATTGGTAATTTAGTTGTCTTTAAAAAATCGCACCCAAGTGGAACTATAAAATGAGAACTGATTCGCATTGGTGCGCTATACAAATTTAAAAGTACTGACAAGTTTGATTTATTTATAGAATTAAGAAGAAGTGTTTTAGATAAACAAATAAAACAAATAATAAAAAAAGAAGGAGAATAATCATGAGTTTAAAAGTAGGAATAGTAGGATTACCAAATGTAGGTAAATCAACTTTATTTAATGCAATAACAAATTCAAATGTAGAAGCAGCGAATTATCCATTTGCAACAATAGAACCAAACGTAGGTGTTGTTGAAGTTCCAGACGAAAGATTAGATAAAATTAATGAAATATTTAATTCAAAGAAAAAAATAGCTACGACAATAGAATTTGTTGATATTGCAGGTTTAATTGCTGGAGCTTCAAAAGGTGAAGGTTTGGGTAATGCTTTTTTAGCTAACATTAGAGAGACTGATGCAATTTGTGAAGTTGTTAGATGTTTTGAAAATAAAGATATAACACACGTTGAGGGAAGTGTTGACCCTATTAGAGATATCGAAATCATTAATTTAGAGTTAATGTTATCTGATGAAGCAACCATTAAAAAACGTATTGAAAGAATAACTCCAAAAGTTCGTGGTGGAGATAAAACTTTTGCAGCTGAAATGGAAGTATTAAAAAAAGCCGAAGCTTGCTTAGAACAAAATAGGCTTTTAAACACTTTAGAATTAAACGAAGAAGAAAACAAAATTCTTAAAGGATTTCAATTTTTAACTGCTAAAACTTTTATTTACGTCGCTAATGTTAATGATGATGAATTAATGGATGACAATGATTATGTTAAACAGGTTAAAGAGTTTGCTTCTAAAAACAATGCTTCAGTAGTCAAAATATGTGCAAAAATTGAGGAAGATTTAAGTGAAGCAACTCCCGAAGAAAAAACAGAATTTTTAAATGATTTGGGTGTTAAATACTCAGGATTAGAACAAGTTATTAAGGCTGCTTATGAGGCTTTAGACTTAGAAACATATTTTACAGCTGGACCACAAGAAGCAAGAAGTTGACAGTACAAAAAAGGTTGAACTGCTCCTCAATGTGCAGGAGTTATCCATACAGATTTTGAAAGAGGATTCATCAAGGCTGACATTTATAATGTTAAAGATTTAATTGAATTAGGTGATGAAAAGAAAGTTAAAGAGTCTGGCAAAATGCGTCTTGAAGGTAAAGGCTACATTATGCAAGATGGTGATGTTTGCTTCTTTAAATTCAATGTCTAGTATAAAAATGAAAAAGACCTTGTCATATCAAGGCAATAATTTAAACTATACTATTACATATAAAGAACAAAAACACATCATTTTAAGGGTTGTGCAAGGTGAAGTGAGAATTAGTGCGCCACTTAACACAGCTGACTGAGAAGTTGAAAAAATTATTTATAAAAATATTTCAAAAATAGTTTCTGTTCAAAATCAACATATTATAGCCTCAGTATATGACCTAAATACATTGAAACCATGAGTTAAAATATTTGATGAGGAAATAGAAATTATAATAGATGAAACTTTAACTAGATCAAAAATTGAAAATAATAAAATTTATATGAAAAATTATTTTAATCACGAAGAACAAATTAAAAAACTTTACAGTATATTAGCTAAGCATTACAAAAACTGATTTATATCAAGAACAATAGATTGAAGTTTAAAAATGAATGTTCAATTTAGAAATGTTAATGTTAAATTAATGAAAGCTAAATGAGGATATTGTTTACCAAAAGAACTGAAGATTGCCTATAATACTAAATTACTACATTTTAATGATGAAATTATCAGTTATGTTATCATTCATGAATTAACTCATATCTTGCATCCAAATCATTCAAAAGAGTTTTGACACTTTGTTGAAAGATACTGTCCAAACTATAAGGAATTACAAACTCAATTAAATTCAACAGGAATATAGATTTTTTTATTTAAATAACCTATAATAAATTTTAGGATTTATTGGAGGTTATTATGAAGAAGTCAAATATAACAATTCACGATAAGCCGTCAATAATCATAAATAAGTTTTTAACAACCAAATAATCGTCTTTTATAGACGATTATTTTTTTTGTAAAAACAGAAAGAGGGGAAAAATGCAAGAAGTAAAACAAGAAGAAATTGGCTTGGCTTTAGAGCCTAGAGAAAAACCTAAAAGCTATTGTCAGTGATTTATATTTTCAATTCAACATGTATTTGCAATGTTTGGTTCAACAGTACTTGTGCCAATTATTATTAATGGTTTAGCGAATGAAGTTGTTATGACATCATCAATGGCCTTATTTTGCTCAGGAGTAGGTACATTAATTTATATTGCTCTGACTAAGGCAAAAGTTCCAATGTATTTAGGAAGCTCATTTGCTTATATGACTGCGATCGGAATGAATTATCAAGCTTATGGAAATTCAGTGTTTGTTGCTATTATGGTTGCAGGGCTAATTTATATTTTATTTGGAATATTAGTTTACTATTTGGGTACTGGTTTTATTGAAAAAATATTCCCAGTTATTGTTATAGGACCTTTAATCATGGTTATTGGACTAAGCGCTGCTCCATCAGCACTTGCTAACGCAGGAATTACAAGCGCAAAAAGTTGAGCTGAAGCAGCAAAGGGCTATAAACAATGAATTGCAGCTTTAATTGCGATATTCACTTTTATGGTAACAGTGATAGTTACATTAAAAGCTAAAGGTATAGCAAAAGTTATACCAGTAATGATTGGTATTTTGTCAGGTTTTGTCTTAAGTTTAATAATTCATTTTTCAATGAAGAATTCAACATTAATAGATACCACAAAAATAACCGATGTTTCGCAGTGAGAGTGATATCCTTCATTTAAACCGTTATGAAAACAAGAAGCAAAAAATATTTTGCCAGCTATATTAGCAATCTCACCATTAGCAATAATTGCAATGGCTGAACATATTGGTGATCATATAGCGATGGGTTATATAACTAAAAAGGATTTTGTAAAAGACCCAGGTATTCATAGGACATTAATTGCAGATGGTGTTTCAATTGTATTTGATGGATTAGTTGGTGGACCACCAAATACAACATATGGTGAAAATACAGCGGTTATTGGTATGACAAAAGTTGCATCTGTGTGGGTTACAGGTGGAGCTGCAGTTATAGCAATTATATTATCGTTTGTTGCACCAGTTAACCAAATAATATCAATGCTACCAGAACCAGTAATGGGTGGTGTTGGAATAATCATGTTTGGATTTATAAGTATAAATGGTGTAAGAATTATGGTTACAAGCAAAACTGACTTTATGAATATGCGAAATGTATTTATATCAGCAACTGTTTTAGTAATAGGAGTTGTTCTTAGTGTTCTTGGAGAAGAAATAAACATAAGCTCATTCAATCTTCCAGGATTAGGATTAGCAGCGTTTACAGGAATTATTTTAAATTTAGTATTACCAACTAATCTTAATGACGGCTTCTGAATAATAAACTGAATAAAATCAAAATTCAAAAAATAAAACGCAAAGCGTTTTATTTTAATCTTTTGCTATTATTGATTAGTAAATTAGTTAAATTTCTTATCACTCAAGTGTTAAATAAAACTTACTCTTTTTTTGTATAATAAGTTTTTAAGGTGGTATTCATGAAAAAAGTTGAAAAAATTTTAAAAAATAATGTATTTATTGATGAAAGAACGCATAAATATTATTTAAATGGAATAGAAGTAGAAAAACCAAGTGTCACTAAACTAATGGACTTATTGCCCCATCATGTTTTTGATACATCATTTGCGAAAACATCTGAAGGAAAGCAAATACTTGAATTTGGAATAATTAGAGGACTTCATTTGCATAAAATTGCCGAAAATTTCATAAATAACGGAGTTGAAAAAAGCTGTTGTCAAACCTATTCACATGCTGAAATGAAAGACTGATTGATATCAGTTTTAAATAAAATAACAATTGACTTTCCTGAGTCAGAAGGATGAGAAATAATAAGTGAATTATCGATGATAGGTAAAGAATATGTTGGTACATTGGATATATTAATAATTAATTCAAAACTGAAAAAATATGTGATTGGTGACATTAAAACAACAAAGCTACTTGCCAAAAATAAAGAAGCACTACAAGTTGTTTTATACAACGAATTATTAAAAGAAAGATTCAAAGAAGTTAAATTTTCAAATTTTGAATTACAAAGTTATTTTGTTATAAATTGTAATAATATTAATAAGCAAATTTATTTAATAGATGATGAAACATTAGAAAATGCATTAAAGGAAAAAGATGAAATTTTTTCAATTTTAAAATCCTTAAAATCGTAATAAAAAAGGACAAAGGATTAATTCTTTGTCTTTTCTTTTTCTTCTTTTGGTTTTGCTACATATTCTAATCACGAACCATCTTTTTGTTCATATTCACGATATCCACATTTTGTAGTAGTAAAGTTTGAGCAACCTCTTCCCCTACCAAATTTTGATTTAATAAAAACTAAGCTACCTTCATGACATCTTGGACATTTAATGTCACTAGTTTTTGCTTCCTGAATTTGTGCTTTAACAGATTCACTAAGTTCTTCATATATAGATTTAATTCAATCTTTATGATCAAAGCTACCTTCGGCAATTTCATCAAGGGTTTCTTCCATTTTAGCAGTGTAATTAAAATTAAAAAAATCCTCATATTTTTGGTATAAAAATTCTTCTGCTTGATAACCTTTTTCTGTTACTTCAAAAGGTTTACCTCTATGAGGTATAGCGTATTCACGTTCTTTTAGTTTTGAAAGAGTTGGAGTATAAGTAGAAGGTCTCCCAATCCCTAAATCTTTCAATTCTCTAACAAGACTAGCCTGGTTAAACATTCTTGGAGGAGAAGTTTTAGCATCCTCAGTAATGATTGCTTCTTTACCTATAGTAAAAACATAATTTTCTTTAAATTCAAAAGGTGGTTTAACTTCGTAATCATTTGAAATTTCATCGTCATTTTCATCAAGCTCGATATCCTCATCAGTTTCTGATTTATCTAATTTGTTGTATCCTAAATCTAAAACCTCTTTTCAACTTTGCTTAAATTCATAACCGTTATTTCAGAAAGTCCAGTTATGGTAGAAACCACTTGGTCCTTTCATTAATGATTTAACTGTATTTCATCAAATTAAATTGTAAAGTCTGATCATATTTTTGTCTTCAATTTGTGAAGAAATACTTTCAGGTCTTTGATTTAAATCAGTTGGTCTAATTGATTCATGTGCCTCCTGAGCATTTGCTTGTGTTTTAACTGTAACAGCTTCTTTGAAAAGATCACCTTTAAAATTTTTATTAATAAAGTTTTTAGCTTCAGCAACAAAATCACTTGAGTATCTGTTTGAGTCTGTTCTTATATAAGTAACAAGTCCAGCTTCATAAAGTTTTTGAGCTGCAACTGTAATTTGAGCAGCACTCATTCTTAATTTGCTAAATCCATCTTGCAACAAACTTGCTGTAGAGTAAGGTTTAAAACTTCTAACTTCAAACTCTTTAGATTTATATTTTGTGCACTTGTACTCAACACCTAAATTATTTTTAATAACTTTTGATTGCTCTTCAGAAATGTAATAATTTTTTGGATCGTTAACGACTAAGTTGTTGTCATCTTTATATAAAAATAACTTAACATTTTGTTTTTCGTCAACAACAAATATTTTTTTATAAACAATTTCAACGAAAGCTTTAATTATTTTGTCTCGATCAACTAGAATTTTTAAAGCAGGTGTTTGAACTCTACCAGCACTTAATAAACCTGTGCTCTTTTGCAATGAGTTAGAAACCATGTACCCAATAATTTTGTCTAACATTTGTCTAGATAATTGAGCATTAACTAAATCTAAATCAATTTCTCTCATTTCGCTAAAAGCCTTAACAATTGCGCTCTCAGTAATTTCATTAAATGCAATTCTTTTTATTTCTTTATTGTCTTTTGTAAATAAATTTGCAAGGTGTCAAGCAATGGCTTCTCCCTCACGGTCAGGATCGGAAGCAAGAATAATTTTGTCAGCATTTTTTCCAGCTTTAACAATTTCTGAAACATTTTTTCTTTTCGTTGCTTCAATTTTAAAAGTTGGTGTCATTGTTTGAAGGTCTATACCTAAACCTCAAGGGCCAGAGTCAGCAATTTTATTAATGTGCCCACCGCTAGCTAAAACCTCAAAAGAATCTTCTGAAAAGTTTTTTTCTAGATAATGCTTTATTTTTTCAACCTTTGACGGTGATTCAAGTAATACTAAATATTTTGTCATATTCACACTTCTTTCATTGAATAATTAAAACCTTTTCAGAAGAGAATTTCAACTAAAATTGTTTTTTTTAAATTTGTGCATATATATATTATTAAATTAAAACTATAGTTTTATGATAACTTTTTACTTTTTTAAAAATAGGACTATAATATAAATAATTTCAAAAAGGAGTAAAAATGAAAACAATTATTATTGGTGGTTCTGCAACTGGTATGGGTGTTGCGGCTAAACTTAAAAGATTAGATAAGAATAGTGAAATAATCGTTATTCAAGATAAGGATTATGTTTCCCTTGGAGCATGTGGAATCCCATATTTTGTAGGTCATAATTTTGAAAATCCTGAAACATTAATTGCAAGAAAAATTGAAAAGTTTGAAGAATCAGGAATTTCTGTATTAAGTAAAACTAAAGTTGAAAGTATTGATTTTGATAATAAAGTCATTTTATTTAAAAATGAAAAAATATCTTATGATAATTTGGTAATTGCTGTTGGAGCTAAACCTATAGTTCCGGATATTAAGAATATTGATGCTAAAAATATTTTTACTGTTAATTCTAAAGAGGACGGAATAATTATTAAAAACACTATTACTGATAATAGTAAAGTCCTAATAATAGGATCAGGACTTATAGGGCTTGAAATGGTTGAAAATATCAAGCATGCAACAAAAGCAAAAATATCAATTATTGAAAAAGCCGATCGTGTGCTTAAAAATTTATTTGATAAAGAGTTTACTGATTTAGTTGAAAATGAAATCATTAAACAAGGTATAAACTTATGTAAAGAAAATGAAGTAATCGAATTTATAAAAGATTCAAATAATAAAGTGTGTGCAGCTAAAACAATAAAAGGTGAAATTATTGAGTGTGATGTTGTAATTTTAAGTATTGGTGTTTTGCCAAATACACATTTTTTAAAAGATTCAAAATTGGAATTAGAAAAAAATGGAGCTATTAAAATTAATGAATATTGTGAAACTAACATTCCAAATGTGTATGCAGGCGGAGATTGTTGTAGTAGTTTAAGTTATTTATATAAAAACACAAGAACATTTTACCTAGCGACTGTTGCTAACAAACAAGCAAAAATTATAGCAAATAATATAAATCAAAATAAATCTAGTAAATTTGTTGGAGCATTAGGAACAACAATAATAAGGTTTTTTGATTTAGAGTTAGCAAGAACTGGCGAAAATAGAATGTTTATTGAAATGAACAATATACAAACAAAAGAAATACTAATAAAAGATAAAGATCATACTAATTATTTAAGTGGTCAGGAAGATTTATGATTAAGAATAATTATTGATTTGAAGACAAAAGAAATAATAAATGCACAAATGATAGGTAAAAATAAATCTGTTTTAAGAATTTACGGACTTGTTGGATTAATTTGAGCAAAGACTAAAGTGGATGAAGCTTTAGAGCAAATTGATTTACCATATTCTCCACCATTTTCACGTACAACAGATATTATTCATATTGCTCTAAGTAAGCTAACATAAAATAAATAAAGAAAAAGAGGACATAAAAATGTTATTAAGCAGTTTCAAAGAAACTTTTCTTCAAAACTTTTTAAGCATAAGCACATGGCAATCACTTTTAGCGATTGTATTGTTTTTTGGTTTAATGGGTGGGTTTTGATATGGATTAAAGCAAATAAAAATTAAGTTTGTATACAGAATTTTAATTGGAATGAGTATAGGATTAATATTTGGTATAGTTATTCAAGCTATTATAGGTTTTCCTGGGGGTTCATGATTTTCACATGATGGAAAATCAGCTTGGGCACTAGTGGATGGAAACTGATTGGATATTTCAGAATATTATATTAAAAAACCAAATCTTGAAGGAATGAAAGAAATAAAAGGTGATTATGTTCAAATAAAAACAATAATCGGAATAGAAGGATATGAAGCGGTAATAAATGGTCTAACAAAGATATCTTTATTTAAAGATGCAAAAGGTGAAAATGTTGCTTTTATTTCTGCAATTTCTTTTTCACCAGAAATCAAATCTGGGATTGATTGAATAATTGAATTTAACACATGAGCATCAATGTTAAGACAAATATTTATTAATGGTATTTTACTAATTACAATACCTGTTGTATTTATTGCAATTTTTAGAGTTGTTGCTAAACCTGGAAACAAAGGTTTGGGAAGAATATCAGGAAAAGCTATAGCTATATTATTAATTAACGTTGCTATAGCTTTCACAATAACTTTCTGAATAGGATATGCTTTAAAAATTGGAAAAGGATTAAATTTTGATCAACAAATACCTGGTGGTTCTGGAAGAACAGACTCTAAAGCTTTACCAGAAATAATTTGAGGGTATATACCATCTAATTTTGTTGCTACATTATCAGCAACAGCGATTATACCTGTTATTGTACTTGCTGCGTTAATTGGATACGCTACAACATTCGTAAGAAAAAAACATGCTGAGTCAATGGATAATTTAATGAACTTCATGGACAGAGCTTGGGATATAGTTATGTCTATATTAATGACATTTATGAAAATAATGCCATTAGCAGTAATGGCTATGTTAACAACATCAATCACGACTAGAGCAATAGGCGCATTGGCATCTATTGGTTTAATATTAGCTGTTGGATATTTAGGTTTAATAATTATGCTAGGATTTATGACATTAATTTTATTTTTATCAGGAATAAATGTAAAAGCATGATGAAAAAATGCATGAAAACCTTTAATTCAAGGTTTCTCAACACAATCATCAAATGCAACTTTACCAGTTACAATTGACACTTTAACAAATGAAATGAAAATTAAAGAAAAAGTAACAAGTATTGTTGCACCCCTATCAACATCTCTTGGATTAGTAGCTTGCGCAGGAGTTCAAGCCGGCTTGATAACATCTGTTTTATATACAGGATCAGCAACCGTTGCTGAGATGAATATTTTTGCATTCTTTATTTTAGGATTATTCACAACAATAGTAGCAAGTATTGGAATTGCTGGTGTGCCCGGTACAGCAACAGTCGTTACGTCAGCTGTTTTAAATGGAATTGGTTTTGGAACTTACTTTGCTCCTGTGTATGCAATTTTTGGAGCAATTGATGGTTTATTTGACATGGGTAGAACAGCAACTAATGTAACTGGAGGAGTTTTTGCGGCGACACTTGTAGCGAAAGATGAATTATTGTTTGATGAAGGAACCGAATTAATTTCTGAAAAAAAATTAAAAACATTAATTGAAAATAAAAATATAAAAGAAGAAAGTAAAAAGGCAAAGCAAGCTGATAAACCCGAAAAACAAAAGAATAAAGTTGAAAAGCAAAAAGTTCAAAAGAAAACAAAAAAATAAAAAAATTGGTAAAATAAATAAAGTTTGAGATTTTATAAAGGAGAACACATGACTAAGTTTAGATTAAGATATGCACCTTCACCAACAGGGTTTTTACATATTGGAAATACAAGAACAGCTTTAATGAATTATTTATTTGCTAAACACTATAATGGAGATTTCATTGTAAGAATAGAGGACACTGATTTAGAAAGAAATGTTGATGTCGCTATTGAGTCGCAATTTGAAAATTTAAGTTGATTAGGAATAAATGCAGATGAATCTTTTTTAAAACCTGGTGATTCTAAATACGGTAAATACATGCAATCACAAAAGTTTGAAAGATATGAACAATTAGCTAATGAACTTATATCTCAAAAAAAAGCATATCGTTGTTTTTGTACAACTGAAGAGTTAGAAAAAGATTATGAAGAACAAGTTGCTAAAGGAATCACAGCAACTAAATACTCAGGCAAATGTGCAAAACTAAGTGAACTTGAAATTGAATCAAACTTGAAATTAAATAAGGATTTTTCAATAAGATTCTTAGTCCCAGAAACTATTTTAAATATCAAGGACTTTATAAAAGGTGACATTACATTTGATTCAAAAGAATTAGGTGACTTTGTTATTTTAAAAACTAATAAAATTGCAACATATAACTTTGCTGTTGTAGTTGATGATTTTGATATGGAAATTTCTCACGTTTTAAGAGGTGAAGAACATATTTCAAATACACCAAGACAAATATTAATCTATCAAGCATTTGGTTGGGATACTCCAGAATTTGGTCACATGTCATTAATTGTTGACTCAACTGGTAAAAAATTATCAAAAAGAAGTGGTAACGCTTTATTCTTTATTGAACAGTACAAAAACCAAGGTTACTTACCAGAAGCAATGTTTAACTATATTTCATTACTAGGATGATCACCAGTTGGTGAAAAAGAATTATTAACTAAGCAAGAATTAATTTCTATGTTTGACGATAAACGTTTCAGTAAATCTCCATCAACATTTGATATGACAAAAATGAAATGAATAAATTCTCAATATATGAAAGCATTAACTGAAGAGCAATATTTAGAGTTTACAAAAAAATTTATTAACCAAAATGAATTTAATACATCTTTAAAAACAGCAGAATGATTAAATCAAGTTTTATTATTATTTAAAAAAGAATTAGAATTTGCGGAACAAATTAATAACCATTTATCAATTTTCTTTAAAGATATGGAAATATCAAATGATACTTTTGAAGTTCTAAGATCAATTGATGAGAGCATAAAAGTAATCGAAGAATTTAAAAATCAAATTAATGGTTTATCTACTTGAGAAGTTGAGTCTATCAAATTATTAATTAAATCAGTTAGTGAAGTAACAAACAAAAAAGGCAAAGAACTATTCATGCCAATCAGAATTGCTGCTTCAAATTCTGAACATGGTCCTTCGTTAGCAGATGTTATTTATTTATTGGGAAAAGAAAAGGTTTTAGCAAATATTGCTAAAATCAAATAGGTATGAATATGGAAAAAGTTTTTAGAGATAGTGTGCATGGTGATATTTTTATTCATGATGAAATTTTTATGGAAATAATTAATACTCCAGAAATGCAACGTTTAAGAAGAATACTTCAACTAGGTGGTGCTCAATTTGCTTATGCAGGAGCATCACATACAAGATTTACACATTGTATTGGTGTTTATCATATAATTTCGCAATTTCTTCAATCACCAGATTTTATTAAAATATCTGAAAAAGATAAAAAAAATGTTTTACTAGCTGGATTAATGCATGATATTGGTCATGGACCATTTTCTCATACATTTGAAAAAATAAGCAAAAGAAGCCATGAAGAGTATAGTGCTGATATAATTAGAAATCCAAAAGGAAATATTTCGAAAATATTAAAAAAACATAAAGTTGATCCAGAAGATATAGTTGCTATATTAGAAGGAAAACATTCAAATAAAATTTTAAATTCTTTAGTAAGTAGTCAATTAGATGCAGATAGAATTGACTACTTAATGAGAGATTCATACCACTGTGGTGTTAATTATGCTTCGTTAGACACGGAATTTTTAATTAGAAGTGTTAGAATTGTGGATGATAAGATTGTTTTCCCCAAAAAAACGATTCACGCAATTGAATCTTATTTACTTGGAAGATATCATATGTACAAACAAGTTTATGAGCATAAAATATCAACAGGGTTTGATGTAACTCTTATAAGTTGATTTGAAAGAATAGTTGATTTAAACAAAAAAGGATATGACTTTAAGGACCAAAGAATAAATAATTATTTTAGTTATATTTTTAATGGACAAAATATCCCAATAGATTTATACTTAATTTTAGATGATTTTACAATGTTTGATATCATGAAAAGTTGTCAGAAAGAAAACGATCACATTCTTAGTGATTTATCAGACAGATTAATAAATAGAAATTTCCTAAAACTAAAAGAAGCTGATGAATTTAAAATAAGGGAAATTAAAACTTTATTAAAAGAACAAGGCAAGGAAACTAAATACTACTTTATTGAACCAAAATTCAAAAAACCAAGTATTTATAGGGACGGCGAAATTGATGGCAAAGATCAGACTATTCATATAGTTGATAAAAACAATACTGTAAAATCATTAACTAAATTTAGTTTATTAGCTAATACAGTAAAATATATTGAAGATGAAAAAACAATTAAAAAATACTTTTTCCCAAAAGAAGTAATGTAAAAATAGAAAGTAAGGGTGAATAGAATGGAAAGTTTATCAAATATTGATTTAGTTTACGAAGTTTTAAAAAAACGCAAAAATCCAATGAAATTAATGGCTATTTGAGAAGCAATCAAAGATAAAGCAATTAATCACAAAAATGATGAAAATGAAGCTATTGCTGATTTATATAGTGATTTAGTTCTTGATGTTAGATTTGCTCTTTCTACTAAAGGTGAGTGAGCTTTAAGCGATGATTCAAAAATTGAAGATGTTAAGAAAAAGTTTGACTCAAAACCAATTAAAAAGAAAACAACTGAAACTGATGACGAGATAGAGGGTACATTATCAGAAGATGATGATGATGAAAATCCTGAAGTTTACGACGATCTTTTCGTTGAAGAAGAAGAAGACGATTCAACTTCAATTTATTATAATGAAGATGAAGACGAAAATATGTAATAATTAAAGGAAAGTTGCGACTTTTATGTTTTAGCAACTTTTTTTATTTTTTAGAAAATAGGGAGATAGATTTATGGCAAAATTTGTGTTTGTAACAGGTGGGGTAGTTTCAGGCTTAGGAAAAGGAATTACAGCTAGTTCATTAGGAAACTTATTAAAAGCAAGTGGATTAAAAGTGTTTATGCAAAAATTTGATCCATATTTAAATGTGGACCCAGGAACAATGAGCCCTTATCAACATGGAGAAGTTTTTGTTACTGATGATGGCGGAGAAACAGACTTAGATTTAGGACATTATGAAAGATTTATTGATGAGAAACTAACAAGGATGTCATCAACATCAGCGGGTAAAATTTACTTGGAAACAATTAATGCTGAAAGACGTGGAGATTGAGGAGGCCAAACTATACAAGTTGTTCCTCATATTACTGATTCAATTAAAAATAAAGTTTATCAGGCGGCTAAAACTTCTGGAGCTGATGTTATTATTTCTGAAATTGGTGGTACTGTTGGTGATATTGAATCTCAACCATTTATTGAAGCAATTAGACAAATAAGAATGGAACAAGGGAAAGAAAATGTTGTGTTTATTCATGTAGCATTGCTTTTATTTTTAAATGCGTCAAAAGAATACAAGACGAAACCTATTCAAATGTCTGTAAAAGAACTATTAAGTTTAGGAATTCAACCAGACATTATAGTTCAAAGAACTGATAAGCATTCTTCAAAAGAAATTAAAGAAAAAATATCATTATTTTGTAATATTCCTACAAGCAATGTTATTGATGCTATTGACAAAGAATCAATATATGAAGTTCCATTAGAAATGTATGAACAAAACTTACACGGATTAGTTCTAGAACAATTACAAATTAAAACTAAAAAAACAGATATGAAATCTTGAACAAAATTTTGTGAAAAAATTAAGGCATCAAACGAAGAGTTTGAAGTTACATTTGTAGGAAAATATATTGAATTGCAAGATGCCTATTTATCAGTTATCGAATCTTTAAAAATTGCAGGTTATGAGTTTAAAAGAAAATTAAAAATAAATTGAGTTCAAGCTGACAAATTAAATGAATCAAACTATAAAGAAGTTTTACAAAATGCAAAAGGTATTTTAGTTCCTGGTGGTTTTGGAGACAGAGGGATTGAAGGAATGATTTTAGCATCTAAGTTTGCTAGAGAAAATAATGTACCTTATTTAGGAATTTGTTTAGGAATGCAAATTGCAACTATTTCAATGGCCAGAGATTGGTTAAACTTGCCTGAAGCAAACTCAACTGAATTTGATCATTCAGGTGCTGTACCTATTTTTGATTTCATTAGGGGGATAGATGTTCAAAATTTAGGTGGTACACTGAGATTAGGAGCATTCTATAAAACAACAATTAAAGAAGGAACTATAGCAGAAAAGCTTTATGGAAGTAGAGAAGTTTTTGAAAGACATAGACATAGATATGAATTTAATAATGAATACAAAAAACCATTAGAAGAAAAAGGTTTAGTATTTTCAGGTATCTATGAAGAAAAACAATTAGTAGAAATTGTAGAATTACCAAATCACCCATTTTTTGTCGGAAGTCAATATCACCCAGAGTTTACTTCAAGACCAAATAAACCAAATCCGTTATTTAAAGGATTTGTTGAAGCTATAGTTAATAATAAATAATAAAAAAATCTCTCACGAGATTTTTTTATTTTATTCAAAACCTTTTAAGGGTCTTGTCTCCATTAGATCTGGAATCTTCATAAACTCCACCGTTGTTTAAAATAACTTTTTCAGAAGCAATATTAGATTCTAAACAAGTTATTAAAATTTCATTTATTCCTTCTTTTTTGGCTATTTTTATGGTTTGTTTTAGCATTTCTGTAGCATACCCTCTTTTTCTGAGAGAAGGAACTACACCATAACCTATATGCCCACCAAAATTTAAAAGATACTCATTAAGTTTAAGTCTTAAATTAATGAAACCTATAACTTTATTTTCATCATCTATAGCAATATACTGATAAAAAGGCATCCACCCAGGGTTTCCAACACCTTTTTGAACAAACTCTAATCAATCCTCAATTCTATAGAATGAAAGTATATCTGAAGAACCTTGAATGTTATCAATAATATCGTTTGGATACTTTTTAAAATCTTCTAAAGCTTTTAAAATTTCTTCTATATGCTCTCATTGAGGCCTAACAACTTTAAGTTTCATATTTGCTCCTTTTATTTGTATTAATTCTACACTAATTTTTTTTGAGTATTCCTATTTATCTTATTAGTGCTAATATTATATTTATATGTAAAGGAGACATTATGAAAAATATAATTGAAATAAGTAATTTGAGAAAAGCATTTAAAAATAAAGTTGTATTAGATAATTTGAACCTTGATATTAAAGAAGGCGAAAGAGTAGCAATTATGGGTGCAAATGGTTGTGGTAAAACAACTTTAGTGGAAATGATAGCTCAATTCAACAATCCGGATAAGGGAACAATAAAAATTAATTTAGAAGGTAACATTAAAAATGAAATTGGAATTCAATTACAAACAGGTGATTGACCAGCGGGAATAACACCATTAGACATGTTAGCTTTTTACAGAAGTATATATCCTAAATTTACAAAAGAATGAGAAAGCACAATTGCTGAAGTTTTTGATATTAAAGAATTTATCAAGACACCATTAAAAAAACTTTCAGGTGGTCAAAAACAAAGATTTAATGCAATGATTTCTGTCATGAATAATCCCAAAATTGTTATATTAGATGAACTAACAACGGGATTAGATATGGAACTTCAATACAAAATAACAGACTTTTTTAGAGATAGCGTTAAAAAATATAAGCAAACGTTATTACTTGTTTCTCACCATCCAGAAGAAGTTGAAATTTTATGTGACAGAATAATAATAATTAAAGATGGCAGAATTTTCTTTGACAAAAAGATTTCTGAAGTAATAAAAAAATATGGATCAGTTAGAGACTTAATGAATTTATTCTTTAAAGGAGAAATAAAATAATGTTTAAAAAAATCGATACATTTAATTTTAAAAAACAATCAAGCATATTTAAAAATTTAACATTGCTAGTTTATAAATCATTTATTAAAGAACCAAGAAGTATTATTTTTATGCTTATTGTTCCAATATTTTTCTCAGTTATGTTTTTCTTTATATTTAAAGAAAAATCTGGACAATACGCTGGTTCTTTATTGTTAAACTATGCATTATTACCATGTTTAACTGTATTAACATCACTAACTCCAGCAATAGTTGAATGGAAAAACTCTGTGTTCTTAAAAAGAATAGATATAACTGGAGTTAAAAAAAGTATGTTTATTGCATCGATCTGACTTGTATATTTATTAGCTGGATTATTTTTTTACATTTTAGTTTTCAGTTTTAATTTAGTTTTCAGTATTGCTGTTTTAGGAACAAACAATAGTAACTCTCTTCTGCAATCTTTTAAAACTATAAATTTTGGTTATTTATTATTAGCTATTATTTTAATTTGTGCAACATCTATTGCATTGGCAACATTATTTGGCGGAATTGCAAACTCATCTGGTTCAATTCAAGGTGTAGTTATGATGGTTTATTTCTTTAGTATTTTCTTATCAGGAGTTATGTTACCTGCGGATTCTTTATATTCAAACAAAGGAATAGTTATATTTACATACTTTATTCCACATAAATATCCTGTTTTCCTATATATGTATGCTTTAGATTCAGAAAGATGACTAAGTTCTGTTTCAGGATCACAAGGAATAGTTAAAAGTTTTACATCAAGCTGACAACCAATAGTAGGTTCATTAGCAATTCTTGCAGGATTATTTACACTGACAACATTCACATTTAAGTGAACTGCAAAAAGATAAATTAAAATTATTTTTTTAAAACTTATAAAGTTGTATAATTTTAAAGAAGTAAAAGAAAGAGGATAAATAAATGACAAGACTATATCATGAAAAATTAGTTAATTCTACAGCTATGGTTAAAGCAGCACACGAAAACAAATATGCAATCGGTCACTTTAACATCAATAACTTAGAATGAACTAAAGCAATCTTAGAAGCAGCTCAAGCTTCAAACACACCAGTTATTTTAGGAACAAGTGAAGGTGCTATTAAATATATGGGTGGACCAATTACTGTTGTAGGAATGGTTAATGGATTATTAGAAGAATTAAACATCACTGTACCAGTTGCATTACACTTAGACCACGGACAATCAATTGAAATGGCTAAAAAATGTATCTTAGCTGGTTACTCATCAGTTATGTTTGATGGATCACACTTGCCATACGAAGAAAATTTAGCAAAAACAAAAGAATTATTAATTTTTGCTAACGAACACGAAATTTCAGTTGAAGCTGAAATCGGTTCAATTGGTGGAGAAGAAGATGGAGTTGTTGGAAACGGTGAATTAGGAGACCCAACTCAAGCAGCAGAAATTTCAAAAACAGGAATTTCAATGTTAGCTGCAGGAATCGGTAATATCCACGGAAAATACCCAGAATGATGAACAGGTTTATCATTTGATACTTTAGAAGAATTACAATCAGCATGTAAAATGCCAATGGTATTACATGGTGGAAGTGGAATACCTCAAGATCAAGTTGAAAAAGCTATTTCAATGGGAATTTCAAAAATTAACGTTAACACTGAATTACAATTAGCATTCAGAGACGCTACAAGAAAATACATTGAAGCTGGAAAAGACTTAGATGACAAAACAAAAGGTTTTGATCCAAGAAAATTATTAAACCCTGGATACCAAGCATTAAAGGAAACTTTTAACGAATTAACAGAATGATTTGGATGTAAAGGAAAAGCTTAATATCCTTAACAATTAATTAAAAAATCGCGAAAGCGGTTTTTTATTTGTTCTTTTAAATAAAAATGTTATATAATTTTTAAGTACTGAAAAAGTATCTATATGAAAACATAGTGTGAAAGGAGATACATCTATGCCAAAAAAAGATATTCAACCAAAATACTTCGAGGAAGCAAAATTTGTTTGTACAACATGTGCTAATGAATTCATTTGTGGAACTACAAAAAGAGAAGAAATGAGAATTGACGTTTGTTCAAACTGTCACCCATTCTTCTCAGGTGCACAAAACTTTGCAAACACTACAGGTCGTGTTGAACAATTTAAATCAAAATTTGCAAGAAAAGAAGCAATTAATGCTACTGCTCAAAAAAATTCTGAAGATCAAAAATCAAAAAACAAAGAAAATAAATAATTTAAGACCACAATAGTGGTTTTTTATTTAGCTAATTAGTTTAATTAAAGCCCCAAATGATTTAAAATATAATAAATGTAATGCTTAAAATTAGAAAGGGGAAAATATGCCATATAAAATTAAAAATTTTACCCCTGCGAATAATAAGGAAACACTTAAAAAAGTTGATTTTGAATCTAAACCTGGACAAATAACAAATGTTTATTTAGAAGCTGAAAAACAAAAATCTTTTAAAAAAATTATTCTTGGAAGACAAAAAAATAAAACAGGAAGATACCAAGTTGATAATGAAGATGTAATTAATAAAAATTTTATTAAACTTCATACAGAATATATTAAAACAGATACATGATTTCAGCGTTTAATACCTACTAAATGAATTTTAGCTCTTTCTTTACTTTCTGATTTACAATTTTTAAGAAATGCGAGAATAAAATATGCTGAAAAAAAATATGATTACCTGTCATTATTGGATTCAAAAAATGATCTTTCTGATTTAAAACTTAGAAGAGACATAGATGAGGCAATTAATAAATTTGTCAAATTTTCAAACGAATCACACGAAAAAATAGTTAATAATTTAGATCAAATTTTATCAAGATTAAATGAGAGTATGTCACAAAAAATGTTTAATGAATTTTCACCGCAAGTTAAAGTTTTGTCAAAAGCTTTATATGACATTGAAAAAGAAACATTACTTAAAAGAATGGAATTTAAATTTGTACAAGTTCTTTATGACAAAATTGAATCATTAAATGAATTGCGTGATTCTTGCACGTGTGAATTCAATACTAAAAAGTCTAACAATAAGCTATTAAGAAAAAGAAAAGCACTGTTTGAATATAAACAAACAAGATTTATTGTTGAAAAACAATTAAAATTTTTAAATATTCGATTAAATAAACTAAGATTAGAAAGTATTCTTTTAATATTTAGAAAAAAAACAATTAGTTCGCAGTTTAAATTTGAATTAGATAAGTTTTACAAAACATATTCAGTTTCAAAAGAAGTTCAACAAGAAGTTTCTTCAGAGTTAAATAATTGAAAAAAAGTTATTAAAGATAAATTTAACGATCAAAACTTTACTGAAAAGAAATTTTTATTTAGTTTCATAAAAACAGAGGTAAATTTGTTAACAAAATTTATTATTTCCAATATTCACAACTATCATAAATTAATTTTGACTGGTGAAATTAAATACGGAAATAAAAATGAGTTTTTATCACTTAGAAAACATTATAAAAAGCAAATTGTGCCAGTTGTAAAGCAAGCTGAAAATTGAATGGAGAGCAACTTTAAAAATTTAGACATAAATTTTGAATGGTTCTTAAAAGGAAGTTTTAAGCTTTCATCATTAAATATGATTTATGTAAAAATATTGAAAGCAATTAATCTAGGAAAGAAAAATATTGTGATTTCGGACTTTTTACACCTGCTAACAAATAGGGATTATGAAATGCTTTTTGAAACGATCACTAAGATAAATGAATTTTATCCAAATATATCATTTATTATCCTTCATTCCAAAACATTTACAATTAGTGATTTGTCTAAAAACAAAAAAATTTATTGATCAAAAAATGATGAATTAGTAAAAACAACAACAAAAGAATTTTTTGAAAAAAACTTGATAGATATATGCAAAAATGAATTGGGTGAATCAAATGTTTTTGCTTTTTCAAAAGAATCAGAAAATTTAATTGATGTTGAAAATAGATTATGAAATGTTAATACTAAAAAATTTAATGATAATGGTTTTATATTTATAAATCCCTTAGAAGTATCAACAGAGTTTATTGAGAATAATTCAGTCCCAATAAATGTTAGAATTATTAGGACAAATAAATATCATGACAAGAATATGTACTTTGGTGTAACAAGAAATAAAACCAAAATATACTTTTATTCTGAGGATAAAGAATTTGAAAGAGAAAATGAAGTAGTTCTTTACTTTGAAGAACGTTCTATATCAGCAATAATATAAGGAGAAAGAAATGAAAGAAATAAACTACAAATTATTAGTTAAAAAAATTAAAAAATATAACAATATTATTATTTTAAAACATATTAGACCAGATTGAGACGCACAAGGTAGCTCAATGGGCCTAGCATATTTAATTCAAGAAAATTTTGCAGGAAAAACAATTATTGTTCCTGGGGATAGATTAGATGATAATAAAGATTTCTACAAAGAAAAAATATCAGATGAATTTATCAAATCAGCTTTAGTTATTACAGTTGATACAGCAACAAAAGCAAGATTGGATTTTGACGGATACGATATGGCAATTGAAACATTTAAAATAGATCATCACGTTAATATAGATCCTTATGCAAAAAATGAAATTGTTCATGAAACAGCAATGGCGTGTACAGAAGTTATTACATTATGAGCAGAAGCTATGAAATTAAAATGAAATTCAAACGCAGCGTCAAATTTATATAAAGGATTAGTAACTGATAGTGGAAGATTTTTATTTCCTAACACAAGTTATAAAACTTTTAATGCAGCTAAGATTTTACTTGAAAACGGTGCAAATTTAAAAGAAGTTCATGATTCATTATTTGTTTCTGATTTAAAAAGAAAACAATACGCAAATTTTGCTTTTTCAAAATTAGTTTTATCAAAAAAGGGTGTAGGTCACATTACAATTACTAAAGAAGATCAAAAACCTTGAAAATACTCATATGAACAAATTAAATCAGCTTTAGGAACAATGAGTGGAATTGATGAAATTAAAATTTGAGTTTTAGTTATTGAACTTGATGATGAAATTAAAGTATCAATTAGAAGTAGAGATTTTGAAATTGATAAAGTAGCTAATAAATATGATGGTGGTGGACACAAATTAGCTAGTGGATGTAAATTAAAAACGCTATCAGACATAACTAAACTTGTTAAAGATTTAGACGCAGTTATTACAAAAGGCAGTAAGTAGTTATGATACCAAATAGAGATACAATTGAACAAAAACAACTAGGATGGGTTGAATTAATTACTGGTTGTATGTTTGCTGGTAAAACAGAAGAATTTATTAAGAGATTACGTAGACATGCATTTGCAAAAAGGAATGTAATTGCTTTTAAACCTGTTATAGACACAAGATATGCAGTTAATGAAGTAGCATCTCACGCAGGCACATTATTAGCGTCTATACCAGTAAATTCCACAAAAGAATTAAAAGAAAAATTAGAATCTAAAATATTGGAAAAAAAAGTTGATGTTGTTGGAATTGATGAAATTCAATTTTTTGATGAAGAAGTAGTTGATTACATTGAAGAACTGGCTGATCGAGGAATTATTGTAATAGTTACTGGTCTAGACAAAGACTTTAGAAGTCAACCATTCAAAAACGTCGATAGAATCTTGCCATTAGCAGAAATGGTTGATAAGTTGACAGCTATTTGTCAAAAATGTGGTAATTTTGCTAATAGAACACAAAGAATCATTGATGGAAAACCAGCTGAATGAAATTCTCCATTAATTTTAGTTGATGGTAATGATAGTTATGAAGCTAGATGTAGAAACTGTTATCAAATAGAGAAGGGGTAAAAATGAATCCAAAAACTTATGAAGCATTGGAGACAATGCAAAAAAGGGTTGAACAAATAGATAATGATTTGCAATCAGAAGAAATTGTATCTGATGTTAAAAAAATGTTAGAGCTTAACAAAGAACGCGCGAATTTAATTGAAGTTGTAGAAAAATTTATTGAATATAAAACCATCATTAAAGCCATCTCTGATGCAAAAGAAATTTTAGGTAATGAAAAAGATCCAGAAATGATTGAATTGGCTAAAATGGAATTGTCAGAAAATGAAAATGCTGTAGATCCAATTGTTAAAATAATAGAGGAACTACTTTTACCAAAAGACCCAAATGATGACAAAAATGTTATTGTTGAAATAAGAGGTGCAGCTGGTGGTGATGAAGCAAATATTTTTGCAGGTGACTTATTGAGGATGTACAAATTATATGCTGAAACTCAAAATTGAAAAATAACTATGCTTGATGCAAGTGTGTCAGAAGCTGGTGGTTTTTCACAAGTTTCATTTATGGTTAAAGGTGATAGGGTTTATTCAAAATTAAAATTTGAGTCAGGTGCTCATAGAGTGCAAAGAGTACCCAAAACAGAAGCAAAGGGTAGAATTCAAACATCAACAGCAACTGTTGCTGTTTTACCTGAAATGAGTGATGTTGAAATTGAAATTAAAAACAGTGATTTAAGAGTTGATACATACCGTTCATCTGGTGCTGGTGGTCAACATGTTAATACAACTGATTCAGCTGTTCGTATTACTCATATACCGACTGGTGTAGTAGCAGCTTCTCAAGATGGAAGAAGTCAACATGATAACAAAGATATAGCTATGACCATGTTGAGAGCTAGAATCTATGAAGCAGAGCTTGAAAAACAACAAGCAGAAGCTGATGCAACACGTAAAAACGCAGTGGGGACAGGGGCTAGAAGTGAAAAGATTAGAACATATAATTATCCACAAAACCGTGTAACAGATCATAGAGTAGGTTTAACTTTAAACAAACTTGATCAAGTTATGGAAGGAAAAATTGATGATTTCATAGTTGCATTAGTTAATGACGAACAACGTCAAAAAGTTGAAGCTCAGATACAAGATAGTGAATAAATTTAATATTAAGTTTGTTTTAAATTTACTTTCAAAAAATGAAAAAATTGGTAAATCAGACGCAATTGAAATAATTTCTTTTGTAACCAAAATCGAATATTCAGAAGTTTTATTTTCATTAGAAAAAGAATTATCAAGAAAGCATTTTAGACAAATTATTAAAATTTCAAAAAGTGTAGCTAAAGGGAAACCTTTAGCTTATATTTTAGGCTATAAGATTTTTAGAGGTCACAAAATAATAGTTAATAAAAACACTTTAATACCAAGAATGGAAACTGAGCAAATAGTTGACTTTGCAAATGATTTTATAAAAACTAATAATAGTAAAATGAATATTTTAGATTTATGTTCTGGGTCAGGTTGCATAGGTGTATCTGTTGCACTTGAAAATGATAAAGATATTAATAAAATAGTTTTTTCTGATATTTCAAAAAAAGCATTAGCTGTTACAAAGTTAAACATAATTAAAAATCAATTAAATAATAAATCTGAAATTGTAAAAAGTAATTTTTTAGATGCATTAATAACAAATAAAAATAAATTTAATATTTTGCTTTGTAATCCTCCGTACATAGATTTAAATGATGAAGACGTTGATTCAAGTACACTGAAATTTGAACCAAAAATAGCGCTATATGCAAAAGATGAAGGTTTGTTCTTTTATAAAAAAGCTATAACTAATATTGATGTAATAATGAAAACAGAGGAAAAAATGCTACTTGTATTTGAAATTGGTTGAAAACAAAAAAACGATTTGGAAATGCTCTTACAAAAAGAATTAGGTTTAAAATATAATTGAAAGTTTGAAAAAGACTACTTCAATAATTGAAGATATTTAATAATCAAAAATTAGGAGAACAAATGGAAAAAAAGGTTGAGTTTAAAAGTAAATTCAGAATGAATTTTGGAATTAAAAACAAAATCTCATCTATTCAAGAAAAAAATGCACACTTATACAAAGTCGCATTTTTTAGTATGTTTATTTTTCTTGTGCTTATGATACCAACCTATATATTTAGTTGAATTGCTTTTACTGACATAAACTTAAAAATATATTTTGATAATTGAAAAGAATTATCATTAATTTTAAAGTTACCATCTAAGGCGCAAATTGTAACGCCTGTTTACATTGGATGAGGCTTTTTTATAGCCACAATAATTGGTTTTATTTTACTTAAACCCTTTTTAACTGCAACTGGAGTTAATAATAAGGTGAAAGCAAGTTTTTGAATATTTGTTATTTCGTTTGGAATTTTAGCTGCTTTAATGTCTTCAATGGCACAATATGAATTTTCAAAATTTCAAGAGTTTTTTACTTTTGAATCACTGATAGATCAAGTTCAAAATCAGAGTACCAAAGAAGTTCCTTCTGTTATTACTGAGATTTCTAAACAATTTACTATTAACAGAAATCAAGCTTATAAATGAGCTTCAGAAGATGCTGTTTGATGAATATTGTTCATTCAAATAATAGCCATTTTCATGCTTTCATTAAGTATTCAAAATGCTGTTATTGTTGAAGCAGAAAGTTTAAATATCAATAAATACATTGATTACATAAGTAATAGAAAAAAAGAATTAGGTCAAAATAGAATGAAAGCATTCTTGACAAAAATATTTAAAAACTCAGATAAAAATATTTCAAACTGGACTATGTTTGCTGCTGGATGCATTATTTTGCCACAACTCATTTATGTAATTACCATTTCTTTTGATACAACAAAAGCTTCTATGTTAACTAGAACCGTTCATGTACTACCAGAACTTTTAAAAAGATACGGAATTGAAAATCCATTATCAGATGCTCAATTTTCTAATATCCTGAAATATGAAAATAGCTATTTTATATATTGTTCTCTGCCAATTATAGGATTAGGTACAACAATGGCAACTTTCATGTACTTTATATCGGTTTCAATTAGAGGAGAGAATAAATCACAAAATTTATTTATAACTCAATACTTTATAATTTATGCTAACTTAGTTTTGCTTACCTGCTTAAATATTATTTCAAAAGTGCAAGTTGGTAATTTAGTTGAAGCTTGAAATTTTGAACAAGCAAACGGTAATACTTCAGGTCACGATTTCATTGAAAAAATTAAATCAATTTTAGGAAATGATTATGAACAAATAAAAGGTGCATACTACCTGGATAATATAGGCACAAATATAAACTTTGCTTGAGAAAAAACAATTAATGTTATTGCTGAATCTATTATTTTATTCGGGATATTGATTTCTTCTTTCTTAATTATTGGATTTAATATTATGAAAACAACAATATTTAAAAAACGTGTTGGAGCTCAAATTTTGTTTTCAGAAATTTTAGCAAAAAGAAAAAGAGGAAATAAAAATGTTAAGTAAGGATCAAATTTTTAGAGCAAGCCAACAGTTAAAAAAAAATGAAGTTATTATTTTGCCAACTGACACAATATATGGTCTATCTGCTGCTTGAAATATAAAAAATGAAATAAAAATTAATGAAATAAAAAAAGCTAATTTAGAAAAACCATTAATTGTTTTAATTTCTGACATCAATCAGCTTGATATTTTAAATATTCAAAAAAATGAATATTGTGAGCTATTATTTGAAAAATCAACAACAGTCATTTTCAAAACAGTTAATGGGTCAGAAAATATCGGCGTTAGATTAATTGTGAGAGAAGATATAAAAGCTATTTTAGATTTAATTGGGCCAATATTTTCTACAAGTGTTAATAAGCATGGTGATAAACCAATAAATTCAAAGGAAGAATTGGAAAACTTTAATAAAAATATTAAAGTTTATTTTGATCAAGAAATATCAAATACTAAAGCATCAAGAATATTCAATTCTGTTACAAAAGTATGAGTTCGATAAAATTAAAACATTTTATAAATGATATTTCTGATTATTTTGAGTATGACGAAAATTTATCTATTTTAAATTTAGTCAAAGAAATTAGCTATGAAGATATTAATTTTAATTTAACATATTATATAGATGAAAACAAAAATTTGAATATTGATTCAATTGATCAATTATGTCAAAAAGAATTTCCATTCATTCAAAGCCCTTCAACAAAAGTTTTAGAGCAAATATTTTTAAGAAATAAAATAGCTAAAGAATTAATTATTAATTCAGTTATTCAAAGAAAATCTGAATCTTTAAAATTTGAAAAAAATAACGAAGATCATAAAATTGCAATTAATATAGCAAAATCAGTTGTACATGACTTAAATAAATTTATTTATAAAAATAAGATTAATCATTCTGTTGCTAATATACTTTTAGCTAATGTTCAGAAGGATATTAATTATTATGGAAAAATAGATTTGTTGCTTAAGTCAAATGATAATTGATTTTTATGCATTTTTAAATTTAGTAAATCACCTTATGAAGATAAATATAAATATGAGGCTCAACTTCAAAAAAAATTAATTGAAAACAACTCTAATATTAAAAATTTAAAAGTTTTTATATTCAATCCACTTGCAGATATAGTCGTAAAAGAATTAAACCTACAAAAATAAAGTTTTTTTAAGGATTTTAACAATTACTAAGTATTCTTTTTAACACTAAAGTGGTATATAATAAATAAGTAATTTATAAAAAGGAGAAGTTCGCATGAGAGATACTTATGATATTGTTTTTGATCACAAAGATAATAAACACTTCAACCAAGATTTAAGCAACTTAATCAAAAGATCACCTAATAATAATTTTGAAAAGTGATTGTTTAAGGACAAGCAATTAGAAAACTTTTCACCTATCACAATAGTCAATGAAAAAAATGAAATTATAGCAGCGCTAGGTATTTTAAAATTCGATGTTTTTATTAGCGGAGAAAAATGTAGTGCAGTGCAAGTTGGAAACTTTTTTGTTAAAGAAGCATACCTTAATGAAAATCTAGAAGAAATTTTAATTGAGGCAGCAATTTACAAATATTCTAACTTAGTTGACATTCTAATTTCATATTGTGGTATTAAGGATGAAGATATTTTAAAGAAATCTGGTTTTGAAAGAAGACAGGAATATTTATTTTTTCTTCCATGAAACAATAAGAAAAAATCAGAGTCTTCAAAAATCATTAAACTTGATTTATCAGTTTCCCATGATTTTGAATTAGTGAAAGAGGCAATTTTACATTCAAGCAAGCAGTCAAGTATTTTGGATACAAAGGGAGATAGCTTAGTTAAATTCCATAATATTCAAAAATATTTTGAAGATGATTTATGATATATCCCTTCACTACAAACAGTTGTTTGTTTTAGAGTTAAAAATGGTATATTTGATTTTATTGGATCATTTTCTTCACATAACATTGATTTAGAAGAATTATTAAATATTATTGTTCCAAACGGAATAAAAAGAGTTGATTTTGGTTTTATGCCAGATATTAAAGAAGGTATACATATAACAAAAACTGAATCATTCGTTAGAACGGGCATGAACTTGCATTCATGCTTATATTTAAGAGAAGTTACTACAGGTTTAAAAGATAAAAAATTTATGTTTCCGCTTCTTTCTAGACAAAAATAAAATTACGGACACAATGCTAAAAAGCTATTTGTGTTTTTTTATTATAAAAGAATATAATTAAGTTAAAATATTAAAGAAATATAAAGGAATTTTCTAATGTTTAAAATTACAAAAAGCATCAAAAAGCAAAATCATTTTATTAAATCAAGAAGTAAAGAAATAAATAATTGATTAATGGAGCATGGAATAAGTAAAAAAGAAGCTAAGAAATTGGTTATTTTTGCTCAAGAAAATATAATACTTAAAGTATTTTTAAACTTGATTAGTTTAGAAGGAAAAAACAAAAGAAAATTTATTACTGAAATAATTTATATAGTGCTTTATTCAAGATTACTTTACACAAACTTAGACGGCGCAGAAACAAAAGAAGTAAAAATTGAAAAGATAAAAATAACAAAAATAATTGAAACACTTTTGCCCACAAGTACCAATAAAAGTATTATGAAAGTTAATTATGAAAAAGAAGTTTTTAACGATATAAAAAACTTTTCCTCTTTTTCAGATGAAATTATTAACAAAAGAAAACATTTCTATTATTCTGAAATAGGAACTATATTTTCAAAAATATCAGATGATAATGGTGATTCTTTTTACAAATATGGTTACTTACTTTCAATGTATGTAATAACATATTTTGAATCAGATTTTGAATCAAATATAAATACATATAATAACTTTTTATTTAAATTAAAATTAAATGATTTATTAAGCGAATCTACAAAAGAAATTTCACCATTTTACTTTAATGGTATAATTTCAAAAGTTAATAAATGATTAACTAAAAAAAGCAAAATGTTTAAATTTAGGGAAGGTGCTTGATAATGAGAAAACCGTTTGTAGCAACAATTTCACTAATTGCAATGTACAGCATAGGTGGAGCATTATATGTAGCAATTAACTTATGCCTTAACTTTTTCATTTCAACACCATTGCCTTTTATTTTCTTTATTTCTATTACACACTTATTTTCAATGTCATGAGCTATTGTTGTTCTTTGCAATAGAAAAAGAAGAATTGAAACAAGAATTAGATGAGCGCTTTTTATTATTCTTATTCCATTTTTTGGTATTATTTCATATTTATTTTTAGGAAGAGTTTATAAATATAAAAAAAATAAAAACTATTTGTATAATAAAAATTCAGTTAGTGCTTTGCAAGCTAAAACTCAATACGATATTGAAAATTTAAAAGCTATTGAGAAAGAAAATCCAGAATTTAAAAGATCATTCATGATGACGTTTGAACAACAAAAGGAAAGCATATATACAAATACAGAAATCAAATACTTACAGTCAGGAAATGAATATTTTGCAAATTTACTAAACGATATTAATACAGCAAAGGAATACGTTTTGATAAATTGTTACATAATTTCAGAGGGTGAATTTTTAGAAAAACTGACTAATTTATTAATTCAAAAAATGCATCAGGGAATTAGAGTTTACATTATATACGATTTTTTAGGTAGTTATGGAAGATTTACAAAAAGCAAAAAAAGGCTATTACAAGAAGGTGCAAATATAATAGCATATTCTCCTATTCATTTTCCTTTTGTAAAATGAAACGCAAACTATAGAGATCATAGAAAAGATATTTCTATTGATGGAAAAATTGGTTATTTAGGTGGAATTAATATGTCAGATGAGTATATTAATAAGAGTGGTGTGTTTGGTTTTTGAAATGATTCAGCTATCAGAATGGTTGGAGAAAGTGTTCAAGAAATAGAATCAATTTTTAAAAAAGATTGAAACTTTTATGCTGGTAAAAAACAAAACAAAATTGAAAAGCTTGAGCCTATGTTTGGTAAAGTTAATAGAACTCGTTTTTTAACAAATGAATTTATACAAATTGTTTCTGATGGCCCAAACCATGAAAGACCAATTTGCTTGGAACTACTTTTAAATTTAATTCACTCTGCTCAAAATAGAATTTGATTAAAATCCCCTTACTTTATACCACCACCAGAAATTATTAATGCATTGTGTAATGCTGCTTCAACAGGACTTGACGTACGTATTTTACTTCCTGGAAGATCAGACAAGTTTTTATTATTGGAAGTATCAAAGCAATGAACTAAAAAAATGTTTGAAAACGGTGTTAAAATTTACTCAATGAATGACACATTCATTCATGAAAAAACTTATATTTTTGATGATTCAATATCATTTACAGGAAGCTCAAACTTAGACTATAGAGCTTTATTCTGTGATCAACAAACAATGGCTTTAATAAAATCTAATAGATTAAACGAAGATATTACTAAAAAAATGATTCATGATATGGAGAAATCTTTTGAATATAAATTTATGCCAAACAAAGATTTATCTATTTGAAAAAAAATTGTGGTTAAAGCTTACAATATAATGGCACCACTTTTATAAGGAGTCAAAATGAGTATAGAAAAAACAGTTTTCAGCCAAATTAACAAATCATATCAGGGTTTTAAAATGCTTGATGCTTTTTCATTTGATAATAATGTTAAAAACTTTTGAAACAACAATTTAAGAATTGAAAATATTGCTCAATTGCATGAATTAATAAAATTAATTAAGAGTTGTAAACAATATAACTTAGTTGCTTTTGAAGAGATTTTAAGTCATTTAGAAAATGAACTTATTTTCTACAAAAAAACACTTGCTGTCTTTTACAAAAATCCTCAAGATATGTCTGAATTTATTGAAGAGAATTTTTACAAATTATTTGTTGTGAGTTATCAAGAAAACAAAGATTATATAATTACTTCTGAAGATAATATTTCATTGTTGATAAAAAAAGTGATTGAAAATGAAGAAAAATACAATATTGAACAAAAAAGTGAGTTGTTAACCAAATTATTAAATTATATAAATCAAAATAAACAAAAAACTAAACTACAAAGTGATTTAATGAGTAATCAGCAAACTATAATTGCTTTAATTGAAATACTAAAAATAATATAAAAAAATACACTAGTTAAGATAAGTTTGAACTTTTCATTAATAAAGTGTATAATTTATTTATGTGAGTTCAACACACACGGAATTGTGAAAGGAGGAAATACAATGCCAACAATCAATCAATTAGTTAAAACAAATCGTAAAGCTAAAACTTGAAAAACAAAAGCACCTGCTTTAAACAGAGGGGTAAACTCATTGAAAAAGAAAGTGACTAAAGTTTCTGCACCTCAAAAAAGAGGAGTATGTACTCGTGTTGCTACAATGACACCCAAAAAACCCAACTCTGCGTTACGTAAATACGCTCGTGTTAGATTAACAAATGGAATGGAAGTTAATGCATATATCCCAGGAGAAGGTCACAACCTTCAAGAACACTCAGTTGTTTTAATTCGTGGGGGACGTGTAAAAGACTTACCAGGGGTACGTTACCACATTATTCGTGGAACATTAGATACTCAAGCAGTTAACAACCGTAAACAATCTCGTTCATTATACGGGGCCAAAAGACCAAAAAAATAATCTAATTAAGTTTAGAATAACCGTGAAATGAACCACAAATAAGTATCACAAATTTATAAATCATGAAAGGAGTCAAAAATATGCGTAAAAATAGAGCAGAAAAAAGAGACGTTTTAGCAGATCCAATTTATAACTCAAAATTAGTTACTCGTGCTATCAACAAAATTATGTTAGATGGTAAGAGAGGAACAGCTCAAACAATCATTTATGATGCATTTGACATTATTAAAGAAAAAACTGGTGAAGAACCAATTGAAGTATTTAACAAGGCTATCGAAAACATTAAACCACACTTAGAATTAAAAGTTCGTCGTATTGGGGGAGCTAACTACCAAGTGCCAGTTGAAGTTTCAGATGAAAGACAAGTTACTTTAGCTTTACGTTGATTAATCAACTATGCAAGATTAAGAAATGAGAAAGTTATGACTGTTAAATTAGCAAATGAAATCATTGATGCTGCAAATAACATGGGTGGATCAGTTAAAAAACGTGAAGACACACATAAAATGGCAGAAGCTAATAAAGCATTCGCACACTACCGTTGATAAGATCAACAATTATTTTATTTAGATAGGGGGCAAAATTATGCCAAGAGAATTTAGTTTAGAAAATACTCGTAACCTTGGAATTATGGCTCACATTGATGCTGGGAAAACTACTACTACAGAACGTATTTTATTCCACACAGGTAAAATTCACAAAATTGGTGAAACTCATGAAGGAGCTTCACAAATGGACTGAATGGCACAAGAGCAAGAACGTGGTATTACAATTACTTCAGCTGCAACTACAGCATTCTGAAAAAATAACCGTTTTAACATAATTGATACTCCGGGTCACGTTGACTTCACTGTTGAAGTTGAACGTTCATTACGTGTTCTTGATGGAGCTGTTGCAGTTCTTGATGGACAATCAGGAGTTGAACCTCAAACAGAAACTGTTTGAAGACAAGCAACTACTTATAGAGTTCCTCGTATTGTTTTTGTTAACAAAATGGATAAAACTGGAGCAGATTTCATTTACTCAGTTAAATCTATCGGGGACCGTTTAGGAGCTAAAGCTGCTCCAATTCAATTACCAATCGGTGCTGAAGATAACTTCACAGGATTAATTGATTTAGTTGAAATGAAAGCTTACGAATTTGATGGTAAAGCTGAAGAAATTGCTAAAGAAATTGAAATTCCTGCAGATTTAAAAGATCAAGCAGAAATTTTAAGAAGTGAATTAGTTGAAGCTGCTGTTGAATATGATGAAGAATTAATGATGAAATTCTTAGATGGTGAAGAAATCACTATTCCTGAATTAAAACAAGCAATCCGTAAAGGGGTTATTGGTGCAGAATTCTTCCCAGTATTAGCTGGATCAGCTTTCAAAAACAAGGGTGTTAAATTATTATTAGACGCAGTTGTTGACTACTTACCATCACCTTTAGATGTTCCTGCTATTAAAGGAATCTTACCAAATGGTGAAGAAGCAGAAAGACATGCAGATGACAATGAGCCATTCTCAGCTTTAGCTTTCAAAGTTATGACTGACCCATTCGTTGGAAAATTAACATTCTTTAGAGTTTACTCAGGTATTCTTACAAAAGGAAGTTATGTATTAAACTCAACAAAAGGTGATAAGGAACGTGTAGGACGTATTTTACAAATGCACGCAAACAACCGTAACGAAATCGAAGAAGTTTATGCTGGAGATATCGCAGCTGCTGTTGGTTTAAAAAATACTACAACAGGTGATACTTTAGTTGATGAAAAACATGAAATTATTTTAGAATCAATGGTATTCCCAGAACCAGTTATCCAATTAGCTTTAGAACCAAAAACTAAAGCGGATCAAGAAAAAATGGGATTAGCATTATCAAAATTAGCAGAAGAAGATCCAACTTTCAGAACATATACTGATGAAGAAACTGGACAAACTATTATTGCTGGTATGGGTGAATTACACTTAGATATTATTGTTGACCGTATGAGACGTGAATTCAAAGTTGAAACAAACGTTGGAGCACCTCAAGTTTCATACCGTGAAACAATTAAATTACCAGCAAAAGCTGAAGGTAAATATGTTAAACAATCAGGAGGACGTGGATCATATGGTCACGTTGTTATTGAATTTGAACCAAATGTTGATAAAGGATTCGAATGAGTTGACAAAATTACTGGAGGACGTGTTTCTAAAGAATACATCAATGCTGCACGTGTTGGTTTAGAAAACGCACTTACAAATGGGGTAGTTGCTGGATACCCAATGATCGATGTTAAAGCAACAATCGTTGATGGATCAATGCACGACGTTGACTCAAACGAAATGGCTTATAAAATCGCTGCATCATTTGCTTTAAAAGAAGCATGTAAAAAAATGAATCCAGTTATCTTAGAACCAATCATGAACGTTGAAGTAACTGTTCCAGATGAATATTATGGAGATGTAATGGGTAACATTTCATCAAAACGTGGATTAATCGAAGGATCAGAACAAAGAGGAAATGCACAAACAATTAAATCTAAAGTTCCTCTAACAGAAATGTTTGGTTATGCAACAGAATTAAGATCATTCACACAAGGACGTGGAAACTATACTATGATTTTCAGTCATTATGCTGAAGCACCTAGATCAATTGCAGAAGAAATTATTAAAAAATCAGGTAAGTAGTAATATATAATTGCACTTATTCATGTAAAAAGTTAAAATATTCTTAATTAAAAGAATAATTTGCGCCCCTACGGGGGCGGTAAAGATACTAGAAAGTAAATCTAATATCGCTAGATATAAATAAAGGAGAAATACAAAAATGGCAAAAGAAGCTTTTGACCGTAGTTTACCTCACGTTAACATTGGTACTATTGGACACGTTGACCACGGTAAAACTACATTAACTGCTGCTATTACTAAAGTTTTAGCAGATAAAGGTGGAGCAGAATTTAAAGATTACGCAAATATCGATAACGCTCCAGAAGAAAGAGAACGTGGAATTACAATTAATACTTCACACGTTGAATATAAAACAGAAAACAGACACTACGCACACGTAGACTGTCCAGGACACGCCGATTATGTTAAAAACATGATTACAGGTGCTGCTCAAATGGATGGTGGGATCTTAGTTGTTGCTGCAACTGATGGACCTATGCCTCAAACTCGTGAACACATCTTATTATCAAGACAAGTTGGAGTTCCAAAAATTGTTGTTTTCTTAAACAAATGTGACATGGTTGATGATGAAGAAATGATCGACTTAGTTGAAATGGAAGTTAGAGATTTATTATCAACTTACGACTTCGATGGAGACGGAGCACCAGTTATCCGTGGATCAGCTTTAGGAGCATTAAACGGAGAAGCTAAATGAGTTGCTGCTATTGAAGAATTAATGGCTGCAGTTGATGAATACATCCCAACACCAACTCGTGATTCAGATAAAACATTCTTAATGCCTGTTGAAGACGTTTTCACAATTACAGGACGTGGAACTGTTGCTACAGGACGTGTTGAACGTGGAACAATTAAAGTTAACGAAGAAGTTGAAATCGTTGGTTTAGTTGAAGAAGCTAAAAAATGTGTTGTTACTGGATTAGAAATGTTCAGAAAATTATTAGACTTTGCTGAAGCTGGAGATAACGTAGGAGCATTATTACGTGGTGTTGACAGAGAAGGTATTGAACGTGGACAAGTTTTAGCTAAACCTGGAACTATTAAACCTCATACTAAATTACAAGCATCAGTTTATGCGTTAACTACTGAAGAAGGTGGACGTCACAAACCATTCTTTAACAAATACCGTCCTCAATTCTACTTCCGTACAACTGATGTTACTGGTGAAGTAACATTACCTGCTGGAACAGACATGGTTATGCCTGGAGATAACGTTGAAATGACAATTGAATTAATTAAACCAATTGCTGTTGAAGATGGAACAAAATTCTCAATCCGTGAAGGTGGAAGAACTATTGGAGCTGGAACAGTTATTGCAGTTCAATAATCTTTATTAATTGAAAATTAGAAAATTACCTTTTGGTAATTTTTTTTATTTTAATTAGTAAATATTTAAAATTTAATTATAATTATGCAAATGCAAAAGTTGTTATTCTATGTATTTAAAATAATTTTAATTATTACATAAATGCAGTTCTTGGAATTAGAACCTAAATGTATGAATTATTAATAATTACAAAAATTAGCGATTTTGTAATCGTAATCTTTATTGGTATTATTAGTGCCAATAATTTGAACTTTGGTTATGGCTTTAGTGCTAAAAAACTAAAATTAAAATAAAACAAACATTTTTGAATAAGATGGTGTTTTTCTAAAGAAATAATTTTCCAAATGTAAAATCTATTTACTTTTGATTCTTTTAAAAAGTAATGATATAGGTTATTTTGTAAAATAGTTTTAGATATATGAGGTGCAAAATGAAGCAAGCAACTTTTGATGTAGGTGGATCAGGAATAAAATATATAATTTTTGAAAAAGAAATAATTATAAAACAGGGACATATAAATTATTCATTTTCTAAGGAAAGAATTTCTTTAGAAGATGTTTTGAATGAAATACTTAAAGTAGTTAAATCTTTAGAAAGTGAAGTTCAAATCGGAATATCGATGCCGGGCATAATTGACTCTAAAAATATTCGAGTTCTAACAGAATCAGGAATAAAAGATGTAAATATAGATATAGTAGAATTTTTCTCAAAAAACTCTTTTATTAAAAAAATAATTATCGAAAACGATGGTAACTCAGCAGCACTGGGCGAATGATATTATAGAGCTAATCCAAAAATAAAAAATTTTGTAAACATAACAATAGGGTCGGCCATTGGATGCGGTATTATATTAAATAATCAATTGTACAAAGGTTCTGAATTAAAGGCAGGAGAAATTTCAAGGATGTTTAGTAATAATTGCAAAGCAGGAGATACACATGGATTAGCGTTAGATACAGGAATTGGATTATTAGGATTAAAATACTCAAAAATAACTCAAAATGAAAAAATTTTAACAGGTAAACAAATATTTGATCTATATAATAAAAATGATTTACTTATAAATGAATTGGTTCAAGAATGAATTTCGTCTATTGCCAAAACAATTTTAAATTTAGATTATATATTGGATTTTGATTTAATAACAGTAGGTGGCGGAGTAAGTGAAAATAAGCTATTTTTTGAACTTTTAAAAAATGAAATTTCAAAAATTAAAGATATAAAAGTTCAAAATTTTATGATTCTTAATGAAACAATTTTAAATAGAGTTGAAATTTCAAAAACAAAAAACTATGCTGGTTGTTATGGAGTTTACTATCTTTTGAATAAACAAAAATAAAAAGTATATAATTTTTTTGTGGAGGAAAATAAATGGCATCAGTGTATGAAAAGTTAGAAAATTTAATTAGATTTCAAAAAAGTGCAACTTTTGCAATAATAGCACAAAAAATAATACAGCATTTTTTTGAAGAAAAAGAACTTCTTTCTCAAGATGAATTAGCTAAAGAATGTTTTGTGAGTGTTTCTACAATATCAAAATTTTCGCAATCAATAGGTTATTCAGGTTATAAAGAATTATATTTTGAATTAAAAAGAGAAATGGAATTAGCTAGATTTGATAATGATTCTTTATCAATTCAACATATCGATATTTTTGAAGCTGTAAAAAACTATATACATTTATCGAAAGACAAAATAAACTTTTTAACAAAATTAATAAATCAACATTCAGAAATAAATATTTTTAGAAGTGGACAAATGAGTATTGCAGCAGATTATTTTTGTGAGCTTTTAATTAATAGAAAAAAAAGACCCGTCATAATTGATCAGAGTTTTCAATGCTTTATTGAAACAGATATAGTTTCAGACAACACTTTAAATATTGTTATACTTTGTGGCAGAGATAATTTTTCTTTAGTTCAAAATATTAATAGAGTAACAGATAAAGGTAAATGATTTTTCATATCTTCAGAAAGACAATTTGACAAGATTGAAGCACCAACAAAAAACTATCTTCCTCTTTCGTTCGATATAAAAAAAAGTGAATTCCATTTTAGAACTCTAGCTTTGCAAATGATATTTTTTAACATATACCAAAATATCTAAAAAACTTTTCCAATTTGGAAAAGTTTTTTACTTTTTTCCAAAAATTAATTTCTGAATTTGGATTAGATTAATAATATTAGTGAAAGGAAGTATGAAATATGGAATTTAAAATATATGCACCCGTAGATTGTGATGTTAAACCAATCGAAGAGTGTACAGACAAAATTTTTGCTCAAAAACTTTTGGGTGAAGGTTTATGTATTATACCTAAAAATTCAGATTTCTATTCTCCTCTAGAAGAAGGCAAGGTTTCGCTAATTTTTGAAACAAAGCATGCCTTTTTTATGGAGTATGATGAAATAAAAGTTTTAATGCATATAGGTATGGACACAGTTGGCTTGCAAGGTAAACCATTTGATGTCAAAGTTATAGAGAAAGAAAAAGTTTCATTAAACAGTAAAATAGTTGGAGTTAATTTAAAATTTATTGAAAAACAAAATTTATCAATAGAAACACCAATTGTTTTTGAACAAGAAAACATTGAATCTATTGTTGTAAAAAAAATCTCAAAAGGTTTTGCTAAAAAAGGTGATTTAATTGGAGTATTTGAAATTCAAAAGAAAGAATTAACTCCAAAGATAAATAAAAAAACAGGATTAAAAAATTTAAACAGTTTTAAATCAAAATACGTTTTGGCTGGTGAACAATTTTTAAAAGATGTTGGAGAATCGAATTTTTCTCAGGTATATAACTGTATGACTAGATTAAGATTTACAGTAATAGATAAACAAAAAGTTAAGGAAGCAGAAATTAAAAAAAATGAACTTGTAAGAGGAATTATTTGAAATGGGAATGAATTACAAATAGTTATAGGTGGAGAAGTTTATAAAGTAAAGGATGAAATCACTAATATTCAAAATGGAGTATATGGACAATCTCATTCCGAAAAAAAAGAAATTCAAAAACCACCATTGGCAAAAACACTTATGAGTATTGTTACGGGAATAATGGTTCCTCAAATACCAATGCTTATGGCGGTTGGTTTATTTGCAGCAATGCAAGCAATGTTAGTGCAATTTGGAGTTTTACAAGCAGTAAATGAAGGTTCTAACCCTGGTAATGTTGACCTTATAAGTGGTTTATTTTACAT
This sequence comes from Mesoplasma entomophilum, assembly GCF_002804125.1. NCBI lineage: Bacteria > Bacillati > Mycoplasmatota > Mollicutes > Entomoplasmatales > Entomoplasmataceae > Mesoplasma > Mesoplasma entomophilum. The sequence continues at coordinate 784,852 of NZ_CP024966.1, read as the reverse complement.
AATGAGTAAAGTTGGGCTTAACATGATTGGTGTAATGTTTTGTTATTCAACAGTTAAGTACTTTAAAGGAAATACAATATTAGCAATATTGGTAGGATTAACTTTAACATCGAGATTTTTATTTCAAGGAATTCCTACCCCTATTGAGGAAGCAGGGTTTGGAGATTGAGTAGCAGGAGTTAAAGGAACAGGTTGATTAATATTCAAAATAGGTGACTATCCAATTTTAGTTAAGGCGTATGAAGGATCTGTTCTACCATTTATTGCTTCAGGTATTTTAATAGTTTTATTAGACAAATGAATTAAAACTTGAATGCCTTCTGTTATAGATATTATTTTTAGAGGATTCATTATTTATGCTCTTACAATACTACCGGTTTTATTTATTTTGGGCCCAATATTATCATTTGTTGAAATGGGAGCTAGCAAAGTAGCTGTAGCTTTAGAAAATCCTAAATTATTTGGTCTTGGAGTTGCACTATTTACATTCTTATGAACACCATTAGTATTAACTGGTATTCATGGAGCTATTATAATGAGCATTCTTGTTTCAACAATTATGCAAAATCCAGTTGTTCCTTCAGTACTAGTTGGAGCTGTTGCTATAGCAGCATTTGCTCAAGTTGGAGCAGCACTTGGAGTCGCTTTGATAACAAAAAATTCTCAGTTAAGATCCTTTTCATGGGGAGCAATAATTGCTGGTTTATTTGGTGTAACTGAACCAATAATTTATGGTATCAATTTACCAAAAGGTAAACCGTTTGTTGCTGGTTGTATAGCAGCGGCGTTTGGTGGATTCATGGCTGGTATATTAAAATTAGAAGTTGTTTTTCCAGCAGGTATGGGTATATTTGGTTTTTCGGGAATGGAAACAATAACAAAGCAAATGCTATATATTTTAGATTGAATTATAACAATAGCTATAGCTGCAGGATTAACTATTTTAATTTATTCAGAAAAATGAGATGAATTTAAATATACAAAACTAAAACTAAAAAAATTAAATAAAATATTGACAAACGTCTTAGTTGAACAAGGGTTGTCTAAAGAACAAATAAAAGAGCAAATTGAATCAATTGAAAATAAATATTTAAATGAACTGAAAACTAATAAAGAAAGTTTTGATAAATATTTTAAATATATTATTAAAAAAAATAAATTAGAAGATAAAATATCAAAATTAAGTAATTTAGAAGAAAAAAATAAAAAAAGACTATTTGCTAAAGCTGAAAAAATGATTTCTAAACAAGATAAATATTCAATTGAAAAAATTAATGATTCTATTCAAAAATCAAATGATTACAATTTATCTACTCAAATCAATAAAGTTGAAAATGAATTAATTCAGTTAGTTAAAGAAAATCAAGAAATGTCAAACACTTTTGAAATATGTATAGAAAAATTAACTAAAAATTATAAAAATGTAATTAAAGAGTTAACTAAATTATCTAATTACAAAGAAGTTGAAATGTTCGAACCGCTTTTCTTTAATGGACTAAACTCAATAAAAATTAATTTTGGCATATATGATCAACAAAATTACGGATTAACAAAAAGTCAAAAAAAAGATTATAAAAAAATGATAAAAAATAATGGAGGAAATTAAAGTGAAATTTATAAAAGATGATTTTCTATGAGGTGGAGCAACAGCAGCCTCTCAAATAGAAGGTGCTTATAATATAGATGGAAAAAGTTTAACACTACTTGAAATGAAAGAATTCAAACCTTTAAAGGACAGAGCGAATAATCACTTTAAAATAACTGATAAATCAGATTTTTTAAAAGCTATTGAAAATAAAGAGGGATTGCACTACCCTAAAAGATTTGGTATAGATTTTTATAGTAGATACAAAGAAGATATAGCACTTTTTAAAGAAGCAGGAATGAATGTATATAGAATGTCAATAGCATGAGCAAGAATTTATCCAAATGGGGATGATCAAAAACCAAATGAAAAAGGTTTAAATTTTTATAAAAATGTTTTAAACGAATGTAAAGAAAAAAACATAAAAGTTATGGTTACAATGTCACACTTTGACATACCTTATTCTATAGTTGAAAAATATGGTGGATGATTAAATAGAAAAACAATAGATTTATTCTTAAAATATGCCGAAACTTTATTTACTGAATTCTGTGATATGGTTGACTACTGATTACCTTTTAATGAAATCAATATGGCAACTTGAAGTACAGAAACAGGATTAGGAGTTTTTGAGTCGACATTTAAAACTAAAAATGAAAGGGATAGTGCATCCTATCAAGGCTTACATAATCAATTCATTGCACAAGCAAAAGTTATTGAATTAGGAAAAAAACTTTGTCCATCAGCTAAATTCGGTTGTATGGTAGCAAATATCACAACTTATTCATTAAATTGTAACCCAATCAATGAAATTGAAAATTTAACTAGACAACAAAAAACAAGATGATTCTTTTATGACGTAGTTGCTAGAGGTAAATATCCAACTTACATTAAAAGATATTTTGAAGAAGAGAATATAAACATACAAATGGAAAAAGATGATGTAGAAATATTAGAAAAAAACGTAGTTGATTTCATTTCATTTAGTTATTATATGTCAGCAACAGTAGCAGTTGAAGAAGGAGAAAAAACAGCAGGAAATTTAATTTTTGGTGGCAAAAACCCATATTTAAAAGCTTCAGAGTGAGGATGACAAATTGATCCAATTGGTTTAAGAATAACATTGAATGAATTATGAGATAGATACCAAAAACCATTGTTTATTGCAGAAAATGGTATTGGTGTTTTAGAAACATTAAATGATCAAAACACAGTTGAAGATAATTATAGAATTGAATATCTGTCAGAGCATTTTAAACAAATAAATGAAGCTATTAAAGATGGTGTAGATGTGTTTGGATACACAATGTGAACACCAATTGATGTTGTAAGTGCTTCTACTAATGAAATGTCAAAACGTTATGGAATGATATTTGTGGATTATGATGATTATCATAATGGTACAGGAAATAGATTTAAAAAGAAATCATTTGATTGATTCCAAAACTTTATGAAAAACAAGGAACTTTAATTTATAAAACACCAGTTTATTCAACTGGTGTTTTATTTTATTCAATTTCTTTGATTCACCCAAATGTTCTTTGAACCGCGCTATTTCAACCTTTAATTAATTTTTTTGATTCCTCTTCACTAATTTTGCTTGTTAGCTCAAAATCAATTTTATAATTAGATTTAATATCATCTATATTTTCTCAATATCCTACAGCCAATCCTGCTAAGTACGCAGCACCCATTGCGGTAGTTTCAACATTAATTGGTTTAATAACTTTTGACCTACTAATGTCTGCTTGAAACTGCATCATAAATTTATTATTACTTGCCCCTCCATCAACTTTAATTTCGCCCAATGGTCTTTTAATATCTTTTTGCATTGCGCTGATAACATCATTTGCCTGATAAGCAATGGCTTCTAAAGTAGCTCTTACAATATGTTCCCTTTTTGTTCCTCTATCCAAACCAAATATGGCACCACGTGAGTAAGAATCTCAATAAGGTGAACCAAGCCCTGTAAATGAAGGAACAACATAAATTCTTCTATCATCATTTACTTGACCTGCATATCATTCAGTCTCAATTGCATTATAAACAATTCTTAAATTATCTCTTAGTCATTGCACCGCAGCACCAGCTACCATTACAGATCCTTCCAATGCATAAGTGATTTTATCACCAATTGCAACGCCTATAGTTGTAAGTAAACCATGAGTTGACATAATCTTGTTTTCACCTGTATTCATTAGAATGAAACAACCGGTTCCATAAGTTATTTTTGTTTGACCTGGATTTAAGCATAATTGCCCAAAAAGAGCAGATTGCTGGTCACCAATAGACGAACAAATTTTAAATTGAGTTTCATCATTTTTTGAAAGTAACCCTTTGAAAGTTTCTCCATAAATTTCAGAGCAAGACTTAATCTCTGGTAGCATGTTTTTTGGAACATTAAATAAGTCAAGTAATTCATCATCTCAATCATTTGTATGAATATTATAGAATAATGTTCTTTGAGCATTAGTATGATCTGTAACAAATACTTTACCACCAGTTAGTCTATATATTAACCATGTGTTAATAGTACCAAACATTAACTTGCCTTCCTTAGCTAATTCTCTAGCACCCTTTACATTATCCAAAATTCATTTCACTTTTGTTCCTGAAAAATAGGGATTAATTATTAAACCAGTTTTATCTCTAATTAAATCTAATTCTTTTCTACCAAATTTTTCACAATAATCAGCAGTTCTTTGATCTTGTCAAACAATGGCATTATATATAGGCAAACCTGATTCCCTATTTCAAACAACAACTGTTTCTCTTTGATTTGTTATTCCGATTCCTTCAATTTGAGAAGGACTAATTCCTGATTTATTTAAGACTTGTATAAGCGTTGTTCTTTGAGTATTTCAAATTTCAATTGCATCATGTTCTACTCAACCTTCTCGTGGAAAGTGTTGAGTAAATTCCATTTGATCAACTGCAATAATATCCCCCTTTTTATTAGTAACAAGTGAACGAGCACTTGTTGTTCCTTCATCTAAAGTTATAATATATTTTTCCATATTGGTTATCCCCTTTTATTTATGTATTAATGGATTCCTTTGAATAGGATCTCAATTTGATTTTTCTTCTAGCTTTGTTGTTTTCATGACTAGTTCAATAACTAAATCTGCAATTGCGGGAGCGGAAGAAAGACCGGGTGATTTCATACCAGCTACATTTATAAATGAATTATCATTTGCGGCAGGTTTTATTCAAAAATCGTCATTCTTAGGTTCTATTGGTCTACTTCCTGAAAAACTAAGACATGTTTTATTCATATTTATGTTAGGTATCAATTTTTTACCAATATCCCCAATTAAATCATATTTACTTTTTGTTATTAATCTTGTTTCATTTTTTGGCACAAAATCTTCACTAGTTGGTCCAACTAAAACATGTCCATCTAATGTAGGAGCTACAATAATACCTTTACCATGTATTGTAGGAACCATAAATACAACAGAATTTACAATTCCCGCTTCAGTTTTTTCTAAAACTCTGTACTCACCGCGTTTTGTAACAAGATCAAATTCATGATGTCCGGCCATTTTACTAATAACATCAGCGTAATGACCTGCAACATTTATAATAATTTGAGAATTTATTTTCTCTCCGTTTTCAATTTCTATTTCAAATAAATTATTTTGCTTAGAAATAGCAATAACCTTTGAGTTTAATTTTAATTCAACTCCATTTTTAATTGCGTTTTTCATAAGCGTTTCAGTTAGCACGACAGGATCTACTGCAATTGATGAATTACAAAGTAGAGCTCCTTTAACTTCAGGAGAAATATTTGGCTCTTTTTCTAAAACTTCTTTCCTTGTTAAAATTTTTATTTCATCAGGATTTAACCCATTTATTAGTCCTCGTTTGTACAACATATTTATGTGTTCTAAATCTAAATCATCAAAACCAACAACTAGTGAATCTATTCTTACAAAAGGAAATTCCATTTGTGAAATTCAATCTTCATATTTTTTTTTACCTAATACATTTAATTTGGCATTAAGCTTTCCAGGAGTTGGGTCGAACCCGCCATGAACTAATCCTGAATTACCTGTGCTTGTTTCTAATCCAACTTTCAAATTAGATTCAAGTACAATAATTTTTTTATTATATTTTGAAAGTTCTCTAGCAATAGAAGAACCAATTATTCCTGCACCAATTATACAAATATCATATTTATTCATTTTTGTACCTATTTCTATTAAATTAAGAAAAATAATCCAACAATCGCTCCAGCAGCAATTGGTGCTGCTACAGGTATTCATGCATAACTTCAATCAGATTTACCTTTGTTTTTTAAAGGCATTAATTGATGAACAATTCTTGGAGCTAAATCTCTAAAAGGATTTATAGCATAACCTGTTGTTCCTCCTAGTGATAAACCGATTGCTAAAATAACCATACCAACTAAAACAGGAGCATAAAATGGTGGCAATCCTGCACCGCTATTAAATTTTCCAAATGATAAGATTGCCAAAATCAATAATGCAGTTCCTAAAAATTCCATTGCAAAATTTGTAATTTTACCTCTTTCAGTTGGAATTGTTGAGTGCATTGCAAGCACACTTAATTTATCTTCAATTGTTCCACTTATTAAAGTTTTTTGTATATGTTTATAATAAACAAAATTTACTAATAGCTGTCCTATTACAGCACCTATAAATTGAAAAATTATAACAAGGAAAAACATTCCTACTGGGGCCATGCCGTTATAACTGGCAAGACCAAAATTTCCTGTTTTGTCAGCAATTGCAAGGGCTACAGTAACTGCTGGATTAAAATGTGCAACGCCACCTAAAGCATTAGCAACAAGAGCACCAACGGTTACTGCCATTGCTCACCCAATTGTTATTGCGACAAGTCCTGCGTTATTCCCCTTCGTTCCTTTTAAGACAACGTTTGCTACTATACCATTACCTAAAATGATTAAAATAGCTGTTCCTAAAAGCTCAGTTAATATTAAAGTATATCAATTCATTACTCGTTAAACCTACTTTCTTCGTGTATCTAAACAATGATACAATTACATAATATCAAATATAATTATTTTTTCCAAATAATAGCCCAAATTTTGGAAAAAATATCTTTTCGCCTTTTCTTGTTGAAAATAATTTGCTAAGATAAAAGTATGTTATGAGAGAAAGAATAATTTGTGTTTACTTATCAGAAAGGAAAATAAATTATGTTTTTAGTAGCTCATAGAGGATTTAGAGGTCCTGGTAGAGAAAATAGAATGATTGATTTTATTGATGCATTAAAAAGTTGTAAAGGCGTTGAATTTGATATTCGATTAACGAAAGACAAAAAAATAATAATATTTCATGATCACAATTTAAAAAGAATTGGTAATGTTAATAAAACTGTCAAAAGTATGACTTTTGAAGAAATTAAAAATATTGATTTTTTTAAAAATAATCCTGAAAATATTCCACCTTTGTTTGTTGAAGATTTTATTAATAAAATTTCTAATAAATATGAATTTATAAATGTGGAGATTAAACCCAATAAAAATACAAAAGAAGAGTTTGAACTTATAAAGAAAGCTTTGGAATTGTTAAGAAAAAAAACCAAAGCTGAAATAGTTGTTTCTTCTTTTGGAAATGAGGCATTAAAATTTATTAGTGAATTAGATGTTAACAAGTTTAAAAAAGGATATTTAACCGAATACGTTAAAAAAGTTGATTTTAGTTTAATAAGAAAATTTGATTATCTGCACCCTTATGTTGGAAACTTAAAATCACATGATTCATTAAAATATGTAGAGAAAATTAATTTGCCGATAAATGTATGAACATTTAAAAACGATAAAGATGCTGAAATTATTTATTTCAAATATAGGAAATACTTAAATTCTTTAATTAGCGACAAAAAGGATTTAAGAATAAATTTTAAATAAAAATAGAATGGAGTGATATTTATTTTCACTAAAAAAAATACAATAATGGGTATTAGCAAAAAAACATTTACTGTAATAGCCATTTTAGCAATGGCAGATGTCTTAGTAATGGCTGTACCCTTTTATTTAAAAAATGTAATATCATCTGTAGTAATTTCTGAATCACTAGGAATTTTACCATCTCAATTTTCGCAGGCTAATTCAATATATGGCTATGTATCTTTACCTAGTTATTTTATTGGAGGTTGACTTGCTGATAAAATTAGCTTGAAAAAATTAACACTAGTTGGTCTTGCATCAATTGGCGTAGTAGGATTATGATATGGCTTTATTCCTTTTATTGCTACTGCAAAAGTAATACAAGTCTACTTAATATTTGCATTGTGATCTTTTATTACATGCTTTATATTTTGAGCTGCACTTTGAAAATTATTATCTGAGCAAGGTAAACCTGAAGAAAATGGAAAGTTAAATGGAATTCATGGTAGTTTAAATGGACTTATTGGAACTGTTATTATTGCTATTGCGTATCTAGTATTTTTCCTTTTTGGGACAGTCTGAAAATCTTCATTAGGAGATTGAGCTTTTCCTGCACTAGTTTTCATTTTTACTGGATTCATAATTGCTAATTGTTTCTTAATTTTTTTCTTTGTTCCAGAGGACAAAACTACTAAAAAAGATGGTGAAAGTGATTTTTCATTAAAAAGTTTTAAAAATATATTATTTAATTGAAAAATATGACTTGTTTCAATTTTGATATTAGGAGTTTATTTATATCAAAGTGGATTATCAATATTTGTAACCTATATGCAAGATGTATTGTTAATTACTGCATCTTTAGTGGTTGTATTTGGAATTTTGAGAACCTATTTATTTAGATTTTTCTTTTCAACATATTTTGGAAAAATGGCAGACAAAAGTCAAAAATACATTTTATTCATAATAATTGGTTTGGCAGTAGCTTCTGTTCTATGTTTAATTGCAGTTATTGTTCCTGGATTTAGCGAAAATAGTTTTACAAATATGTCAAAAGGATCAAAAACTTTAGTTCAAGTTTCAGTAGTTACTATGTATTTGGGATTGGGTATAACTTGTTGAGCACTTGTTACAAATAGATGAGCAACAATTTATGTTATTAATATAAGTCAAAAAGACTATGGAATGGCGGTTGGATTTATATCATTGATTGCATTTTCAGCTGATGCATGATTTTGACAAATTGATTCCATTTTATTAAAAAATTTAGGGTCAGAAGCGGGGCATGTTGATAATAAATTGGCAAATCAAATTAGCATAATAATCATTTTATGCTTTGGCTTACTTGCAATGATTGCTGGTGGTGTATTAATATATGCAACAAAAAAAGAAGCACAGAAAAATTTGTCAAAACAAGTTTTGACAAACTAAAAGATTTTGAACAATAGCTATTTTAGCAACAGCTGATGTTTTAGTTTTCATTTTTCCATCTTACTTAAAGAATGTTATAAATACGGAGATAATATCATTAAATTTAGGAATTTCACCAGCGCAGCTTAGTCAAGCCTCTGCTGTTTATGGTTATGTATCTTTAGTAGTATTCTTTTTTGGTAGTATTATCGCGGATAAAATAAGTCTTAAGTGATTAACAATAACCGGATTAGTTAGCTTTGGCATAACAGGTGCATGATACGGTAGTGTTGGTTTAACTGCAGGCGGAGCAATTATTTTTGATGTAGAAAACAATATTGCTATTTTAAATCCTATAGGTCAATCAAATAGATATACTCAAATTTTAATAATTTATGTTATTTGAGCAATTGCTAAAATTATATTTTGGGCGCCATTGTGAAAATTACTTTCTCAACAAGGAAAACCTGAAGAAAATGGTATTCTTAATGGAATACATGGCAGCTTAAATGGGCTTATTGGAACAATATTTGTAGGTCTAGGTTTTATCATTTTTACAATACTAACACCTATATTTGTTAACAATAATAACACTTCAAGCTTAGCGTTTTCGTTAATGTGTTACTTATTTTGCTTACTTATTTTTATCGATGCAACTCTTTTAATATTTTTTATCAAAGAAAAAAAGAGTGAGATTATAAGTAAAGACTTTAACATAAAAGAGGTAGGAAAAATTTTAAAAAATTATAAAATTTATTTATTATCTTTATTAGTTATGGGCGTTTATATGTATCAACAAGGGTTAAGCGTGTTGATACCATTTATGAATAGTGCAATACTTATTAGTGCAAGCGTAACCTTTATTGGTGGACTACTAAGAACATACTTATTTAGATTAATATTTTCAGCTCCTTCAGGAAAAATAGCTGATAAATCAGGTAAATACATAAAATTTTTAGTCATAGGATGTATTATTTGTTCATTCTTAATGATGGTTATAATATTTTTGCCAGGATTTAAAGTTGGAGGCTTTGCAAATCAATCAGCGGGCATGAAATTGTTTATCCAAATTATTGTTTATTCATTTTTCCTTTGTATGGGAGCTATTTGCTGAGGCTTAGTAACAAATAGATGAGCTACAATATATGAAATAGGGATAGATCATAAGCAATATGCAACTAGTGTTGGATTAATCTCTGTTATAGCATTCTCTCCTGATGCATGATTTTGGCAATTAAATTCATTATTTTTAGAGAAATATAAAGTTGAAACAAGTATTGCTGGAGTTTATAACTATCAATTAGCATACCAATATTCAATGATATTAATTGTTGCTGGAGGGATTATTGGTGTCATATCTGGTTTTATTCTTATCTGTAGGTTAAAAAAATAATCAAATATTAAAATAATAAAACTGCGACACTCATGAGCTTATTTTCTCATAAGTATCAAGTCTGAATTATAATTCTTAATAGGCTTTTAACAGCCTATTTTTTATTTTAAAAGTTTATTTAGTGTGTCTCCAAGACCACCTGCATCATTAGATAACTCAGTTATACCTGAAGCAATTTCTTTTAATTTTGGATTACCACTAGTTAAGGCAATACCATATCCAACTGTTTTAATCATTTCAAAATCATTCATTTGATCACCAAAAGCAATAACATCTTTAATATCTTTATTGTAATATTGGGCAACCATTTCAGCAGCAAAACCTTTGTTAACAAATTTGTTTGTTATTATTAAAATTGGCTTTTCTCCAATATTTTCAACACCATAAATTAAGTTAGATTTAACTTTAACTGCGTTTCCAAATTCAGCGTTTAAAGTATCAACAATATTAATAAAGTTTAAATTTGTCTTTAACTTAATAATTAAATTACTGCAAGGACCTTTTCAGTCTTTTAAAATGTCTCCTTGAACTGGAACCTCTGCATTTGCATCGACAATAAAGAAATTATCAGCACTATTTTGAATCATGTTAGTATGGTAGTATTCAACAATAATGTTTTCAATTTTTCCTTTCAATATTGGATGTTGTAAAATACTTTTTGTTACTTCTTCACTAATTGGTAAAACTATTCTTTTAAAGTTTTTATGAACTGGATCAGATATATGTCCTCCATCCAATGTAACTAATAAACTATCTAGTTCTAGTTCATTATAAATATGTATTGTGTCTTTTAAACTTCTACCTGTGCAAATACAAACAGTATGCCCATCCTTAATGGCGTCTTGCAAAGCATTTTTTGTTATTGGATTAATTGTTAAATGGTCATCTTTTAAAGTTGTTCCGTCTAAGTCAATTAATATTAATCTCTTTTTCAATTTGTCTTTTAATTGCATATTTTTACTTTCCTTTCCAGAATAAGTAGTCATAAATATATTTTATCAAAAATTAGACAAAATTATTTTCTCTTTAATTTTGTTAAAGGTTATAATTAATTTTAAAGGACTGATATTTAAATGAAAAAATTAACAACAAATGAAATTAGAAAAATGTGATTAGATTTTTTTAAAACAAAGAATCACCATTTCTTAGAACCAGTTAGCCTAATACCTGTTGAAGATCCTTCATTATTATGAATTAATTCAGGTGTAGCTACTCTAAAACCATATTTTGATGGAAGAAAAACTCCGCCATCACCAAGATTAACTAACTCTCAAAAAGCAATAAGAACTAATGATATTGAAAATGTTGGGGTAACTGCAAGACATCATACAATGTTTGAAATGTTAGGTAATTTTTCAATTGGGGATTATTTCAAAAAAGAAGCAATATCTTTTGCTTGAGAATTATTAACAAGCGATAAATGATTTGCTATTCCAACTGAAAAATTATACATAACTGTTTTTGACGAAGATATTGAGGCTTACGAATATTGAATTAATGACATTGGTATCAAACAAGATCATATTTTTAGATTAACAAGAGATACAAACTTTTGAGATGTTGGACAAGGACCATGTGGACCTAATACGGAAATTTTCTTTGATCGTGGTGAAAAATGAGATAAAGAAAATATAGGACCAAAACTTTTAGCTGAAGATATTGAAAATGATAGATATATTGAAATTTGAAATATTGTATTTTCACAATTTAATAATGATGGATTTAATAATTATTCAGAATTACCAAGAAAAAATATAGATACTGGTGCTGGTTTAGAAAGAATAGCGTCTATATTTCAAGACACACCAACAAACTTTGAAACTGATATCTTTTGACCTACAATTAAACAAATTGAAAGTATTTGTGATTCAAAATTTAAATATTCAATTGAAAATTATTTTGATGAAAAAATTGAACAAACTAAAATTAATACAGCATTTAAAGTAATTGCCGATCACGTTAGAGCAACAAGTTTTGCTATTGCTGATGGTGTATTCCCAGGTAACAAAGATAGAGGTTATATAATTCGCCGCTTAATTCGCCGTGCTCTAATGAAAGGTATGGAATTAGGAATCAACGGGCCATTCTTAAGTACATTAGTAATTAATGTAATAGATGCAATGAAAGATTTTTACCCATATTTATTAGAAAAACAAAATTTAATTGAGTCTACAATTTTAAATGAAGAAGAAAAATTCTTAAAAACTTTATCAAAAGGATATGAAGCTTTAAATAAAATGATTGAAAGTGATAAAAAAGTAACAGGTAAAAATGCATTACTTTTATTTGAATCATTTGGTTACCCAATTGAACAAACTATTGAAATTGCTGAAGACAAAAACGTTAAAGTTGACATTGAAGAATTTAATCATTTATTAGAACAAGCAAAAGAACAAGCGCGTAATGCAAGAAAAGATTTAAAAGCTTGAGATAAACAAAACGAAATTTTCACAAAGCTTGATATTGATTCAGAATTTACTGGTTGAGAAGAAACTAAACATGAAAATGCAAAAATTGTTTATATTTTTACAGATGATGAAATTCTTTCAGAAGCAGCTGATACTGAAGTTTATGTTATTTTAGACAAGACACCATTTTATGCTGAAAAAGGTGGTCAAGCAGCTGATACAGGATACTTAGTAAATAATTCAGCTAGAGCTGAAGTTATTGATACTCAGCAAGGACCTAACCATCAACATATTCATAAAATTCAGTTAGAAGGTTCAATTAAAATCGGGGATACTATTGATGCATTTGTTAATGAAGAAAAAAGAACTTTGACTATGAAAAACCACTCAGGAACTCACTTAATTCATGCTGCATTAAGAGAAATATTGGGCGAGACAGTTATGCAGTCTGGATCATACAATGATGAATATGGACTGCGTATGGACTTTACATATAACGATTCTATTAAACCAGAAGAATTATTAGCTGCTGAAAAGCTAGTTGTTGAAAAAATAAATGAAAAAATTAGTAGAAATGTTTATTTCTGTTCAATGCAAGATGCAATAAGTAAGTATGCTGCATTAGCATTCTTTACTGAAAAATATGATGATATTGTTAGAGTAGTAAAATTTGGGGAATTTTCAAGTGAATTATGTGGAGGAACTCACGTTGATAATACACATGATATAGAAGATTTTATGATTACGGGATTGGAATCAAAAGGTAGCGGAGTTTATAGAGTTAAGTGTTTAACTTCAAAACAGTCAATAAATGAATACTTAAATACAGAGTTTAATAAATTGTTAAAATTAATACAAGAAATATTTGCAAAGTATGAAAACACTAAATCAATTTTGGCAGATCAAAAAATTGAAGATATTATCAAAGATGCATTTAACAAAGAAATTTCAAAACAATCAATTATTTCTTTAAAACTTATTTTGGAAAACTTGTCTATTGCAATAAAAGTTTATGAAAGAAAAGTAGAAGAATTATTAACAACTCAAAAATTAGAAAAGTTTAAATCATTTGAACCAAAAATCAATGAAAATGGAACACAAATAATTGAAGAAAAAGTGAATGGTTTAAATATCAAAGATATGAAAACATTAGTTGATGAATATAAAAACAAATTTGAAAAAGTAATCATAATTTTAACTTCTGAAAACACTGATGGTAATTTTGTTGTTGTTGGAGTAAGCGAAAAATTACAATTAGAACACTCAGCGATAGAAATATTTAAAAATCTACCAATTTCACCAAAAGGTGGAGGTAACGCTAGTTTAGCGCAAGGTAAGTTTTAATAAAGAAAAACATTTAATTTTATTTTTTCCCACTATTGTTGTATAATTTTATTTGAAACACAGAAAGGAATAAATAAAATGAACATTTTAAAAAGAGCATTATCAACAATTATTAACGGATTTTTAAACGGATTTACTCTTGGAATTTTACCTTTAGTATTATGAATTTTAAACTTGCCATTAGTAGGACAAATGATTTTTAAAACACCTCAAGCCGAAAGCAGAGGAGCAGCTTTAATTTATGGTTTAATTTACGTATTATTATGTTTATCAATAGTAGGATTTATTTTTATTATTATATGATGCTTAATGGGTAAACAACCTTTAGCTTTACAAATCACAAATTGATTATTAAAAAAATAATTTTATTTATTAACAAGATTTGCTTAGCAAATCTTTTTTTTGCTAAAATAACAAAGTAAAAGAGGAGAGACAATGTTTTATTTATTCACAAAGAGCATTTTAATTGAAATAGGTTTTAAGAAAGAAAGTTATTATATAGGAAATGCAAAATTTGAATTTTTACCAGAATCAGTTTTAAATAATTGTTTTTCTTCTGCAAATTGAAATAGAGCTTTAAAATATAAAACAACTGCTCATGAAATTAATGAGAAGTATTTTATGCTAGAGGTTGATATTTATTGAAATTTAAATTTTCAAAAAATAGAACTTATGAGTAAAATATTTTTCTTTAATGAAATACTAAATTCAAAACACTTTAAAGATACTTTTTTAGATACTTTATTTTCTCACTATTTTAAACACACGCTAAAACTAGAAAAAACAAAAAGCATTGATAAAACATTTATTGAAGAATATGCACCTGATATTTTTAAAGACAACTTAAGAATAAAAGAGTTTGATAATTTTTTAATACTTAATGAAGAAATAAACACAACTGACAAAAAATTTAAATCTGTCAGTGAATTAAAATATGATTCCTTTAAATGAAAAGTTAACAAATTTAATCAAATAATTTATTCATTTCCTAAAAGTATTTTGCCGAAAAATACATTAGTAAAAAATACTGATTTCATTGATTTAAATAATTCTTTGTTCTATATAAATTCTCAAAGCATGTTAAATGAAAATTTAACATTAGAATTTTGCATTAGTAATGAAAATATAAAAAATGAGATATTAGAAAAAATGATTTTAGAAATTCAAAAGTCTGAGGACCCTTTAAATAATTGACATCTTTTTAATTTAACAAAAGACTTAAGATATCTAAAAAATGAATTATTGAAAATAAAAAACTCATCTGATTCAGTTGAGAGTTATTTAAAAGATGTTTATTCAAAACTAAAAAGAAATTATGATAAAGAGCTAGAAAATTTATATAGAATCAGTTAATATTTACACTTTAACTTGATTGATGGATAAAAAAATGTATAATTAAAAATGACTGATTTTTATTGTGGGAGAAGTTCTAATGCTTCACATGGACCACAGCGAGTAAAAGCAGCCGACTAACAGAATATTAGGAGGATAAGCCCGTGGCTAAAAGAATTACACGTATTGCCAAATTAGAATTTATGGCGATGCAAGCAAAACCAGGAGCAGAATTAGCTTCTTTAGGTATTAACATGCCTGAATTTACAAAACAATTTAACGATGCTACTAAAGATCGTGCAGGAGACGTTGTTCCTGTAGTTATTACTGCATATGATGACAAATCATTTGACTACATACTAAAAACAACACCAGCAGCTATTTTATTAAAAAGAGCAGCTGGAATCGAAAGAGGAGCAAGCAATGCTAAAACTCAAACAGTTGCAACTATTTCAGCTGACAAAGTTAGAGAAATTGCTGAATACAAATTAGTTGATTTAAATGCAAATGATGTTGAAGCAGCAATGAAAATTATTGCTGGTACAGCTAGAAACATGGGAATCAAAATTACAGGTATGGAGGAATCTAACTAATGGCTAAAATTTCAAAAAGAATGAAGAACGTTAAAGGTTTAGTAGACAAACAAAAAGTTTACACACTTGACGAAGCAATTAAATTAGCAAAAGAAACTTCAACAACTAAATTTGATTCAACTGTTGAATTATCATTTAACTTAAACATTGATCCAAGAAAAGCAGATCAACAAATCCGTGGAGCATTAGTATTGCCAGCTGGAACAGGTAAAACTCAAAAAGTTTTAGTTTTAACAAATACTAAAGTTAAAGAAGCTCAAGATGCAGGTGCTGACTTTGTAGGTGGAGAAGAATTAATTACAAAAATACAAAAAGAAAACTGATTTGAATTTGATGTAATTGTTGCTACACCTGAAATGATGGCTAAATTAGGAGCAATCGGAAAAGTTTTAGGTCCAAAAGGATTAATGCCTAACCCAAAAACTGGAACAGTTACAATGGACGTTGCTAAAGCAATTGATGAAATTAAAAAAGGTAAAATTGAATTCCGTGCAGATAAAGAAGGAAATATTCACACAATTATTGGAAAAGCCTCATTTACTGCTGAACAATTAAAAGAAAACTTTACTACAATCCTAAATGAAATGAGAAGAGTTAAGCCTCAAACTGTTAAAGGTGATTACATCATTAACACTACAATTTCAACAACAATGGGTCCTGGAATTAAAGTAGAAATTAACTAATAAAAACGGCGTAAGCTGTTTTTTTATTATTAGAAAGAAAGAACTAAAAAATGAAAATATTATTTAAAAATTTTGATGAATTAACAAGTAAAGAAGCATGAGAAATATTTAAAAATAGAAGCGAAGTTTTTAATGTTGAGCAAGAATGATTATCATGTGAAATTGATGAAAATGATCTTAAGGCAACGCATTTAATTATAAGAAATGACGAAAATGAACTTATTGCTTATTTAAGAATATTTGAAGTAGATGAAAATACCGTAACTTTAGGTAGAGTATTAACTCCTCAAAAATTTAGAGGACTTGGATTAGGCAAAATTTTGTTAGAAAATGCAGTTAAATGAATTAATGAAAAATGACCTAACAAAAAATTAAGTATAAGTGCACAGTATAGACTTTTAAATTTCTATAGAAGCTTTGGTTTTGTTGAAGATTCTGAAATTTACGATGATGAGGGAATAGACCATATAAAAATGGTTTTAAAAAAATAATTTTTTATATATCATAATAATTTTCCAAAAATTGACATTATTTTTGAAAATTATTTTTTTTATGTATAATCATATTAATTACTTTATATGAGGTGCTTCTTGAAAAAAATAGATAAATATAAATATTCGGCAAAAACATTGTTTTTAACTATTTTCCAGTTCAAAACAATTATAAAAAATTCTAAATCTTATTTTTTAGATTATAAAAAGTTTTGCTACACATATTACCGCGAAGGCCTGAATGAAAAGGGAATAGAAATCAATTCTATTCAGTTATACTATGATGATTTAAAAAATAAAGGTTTAAATTATTTAAATCATACTTTCAACCAAAATCAAATTGAAGAAATCAGTCTAGAAAATGAAAAAGGAAAAATTAGTTGCTTAATTGCAAGAAATAAAAAATCAAACAAATGAGTTATAGGTTTGCATGGATGAACTGAAAATAAATATTTAGCTTTAAGGTTAGTTCATCATTTTTGAAAGCAGGGTTATAATGTTTTGACTTTTGATGGCTTTGCGCATGGTTTAAGTTATGGTGAAAAAACCGATATAGGATTTTCGTCTATTCAAATGTTAGAAGAAATAATAGTTTATTTGAAAAATAATGAGCAAGCAAAATCTATTGGTCTAATAGGTAACAGCATGGGTGCTTCTACAAGTGTATTGTTTATTCAAAAAAGTAAGATAAAATCACTTGTTAATTGAGTAATTGCTGACTGTGGATTTAGCAATATTAAGCATCAATATAGATACTATATAGAAAACAATTTATATCACACTGAATGATGAAAAATTGGTTTTTTATTTACACATAAATTTAGTAAAGAAACAAAAACACCACAAAAAAAATTTAATTTATTAAAAAATATGAAAAAAGCAAAAAACATCCCAGTGTTTTTTATACATTCAAAAGGAGACACATTTATCCCATTTGAAATGAGTGAATTAATGTATGATAAAAAAACAAAATTTGAAAAAGAGATTAAAAGCGAAATTTGAACTCCTAATGGTTCTGAACATGTAAATACAATAGTAACTTATAATGAAGAATACATTTCAAAAGCAATAAATTTTGCAAGAAAGTGAGAGTAATATGAAACTAAATAGAAAATATGGATTTTGAACAGTTCTAGCTTCAACGTTAGCTGCAATTGTTGGATCAAGCATTATAATCTCATTTAACATGGTTTTTGCTCTTGCTCAAGCAAATCCGTTGTTGATGATACTAGCTTGGGTATTTGGAGCATTAATAGTTTTGCCTGATGCGTTTATAGTTATTGAACCATCAATTGGATATGGAGAAAGTGGGAGTGGGTATAGTTGAATTAGAAAATGTAACTGAAGAATTTTGGCATTTTGGTTTGGTTGAGTTTTAATTTTATTTGTTTCTGCTACTTCACTAGCAAGTTGTTGTTCCGCTATGAGTTCAATGATAACTCAAATTTTAGAATTGGATTCAAAAGATCTTGCTGTTGAAAGTTTACAAAAAGCTTTGGCTGTATTTATATTAGTATCTCTTGCCGGAGTACAAATAATGGTTAAAAATAGTAGTAAATATACACAAATATTTTTTCTATTTGTAAAAACTTTGCCAATTATTCTAGTATTTATACTAGCAATTATGTATGGATCAAAAGAAGGTTTGCTTTCAAATTCACAAATGAATAGTAATTTAGGGCATGCATATATATCTTCAGCAATGTTAATCCCAGCAATAACATATACAGGATTTGCATATTCAGGTCATGAATTTCCTACATATATTACTGAAGAAATTAAAAATCCTAAAAAAACAGTTCCATTAGTAATCATTAGCGCAGTGCTAATTGTACTCGTTATTTATGTTTGTTATGGTATTGCTCTTTTATCATTGGCAACACCAGATAGTCAAGGGAATTGAATTGATCCAAATGGAACAACATCAACAATTTTTGCGCAGCATAAATGAGCAGTACTAACATTTAACATTTTTGCTATATTCTTATTTGTTGGTTCTGTAAATTCTTTATTATTCTTTCAATCAAGATTAATACATAAATTATCTGAAACTGGAGATGTGCACACCTTTTTTGGAAAAGTACATAAAAAAACAAACCAACCGTATACAGCTATTATATTGCTTGGTTGTGTTGCAGTGTTTTATATCTTATTTAGTTCTATCTCAGAAATAATTTCTTCATTTGCACTTGCAACAAGTACATTAAAAATTTTATTAAATTCGGCAATAATAAAATTAAGATTAAAAGACCCTGAGTATAAAAAAATATATGGAAATAAAACTTTCTGAATACTAATGATTTTAAGTTTAGTTACATGTGCTCTTACATTTATTGGTTCTATCTATTTAATGGTTATAATACCTCACCAACAAACAGGAGCAAGCACATTTTCAATCTTATGAAAACCAATTTTAATGGTTATTATTGCTTTTTTAGTTTATTTATTTGGAATTTTTAAATTTAATAATATAAAAATTAAATAACTTTAAAGTTATTTTTTTTATTAAATGTTATCTTATATATATGAACTAATAAAGTTCATTTATTTATAAGGAGACATATGATAGGAATTATCAAAGGTTTTCGAGATGAATTTTCATCTCGAGTTCTGTCTTCGGTGAAAAGAATTTCTAAATTTTTTGGTATTGCGTTAATACCTATATTGTATGGAGTTACATGCTTAATAGCTTTTTGAAACCCAACAATTAATTTAGGAAAGGCACCAGTTGCTATTTTAAACGAAGACAAGACAGTCTGAGTATATAAAAATAATGATATTGAAAACTTTGATTTTAAGATCGGTGTTTTAACTGATCATAATTATAAATCAGTTGATGGATCTATAAGTAAAGAAAAAGCAATTTCTTCTGCTTATGACAAACAAAACAAAGTTTTATATACAAACGCTGGAAATATGCAAATTTCTTCAGAAAAGGAACTTGCAAGTCATATTTTTCAATTTAATGTATGAGACATAATTAAATCAGCATTAAATGAAAAAACAGACAAAAATATTAAGGATGAAGATTACGTATTTTCTTCACCTGAATTAAAAGAAGATATGGCTTTCACAAATATAAGATATATTTCATCTCAAAAGGAAATTGATAAACAATGAAAAGGTAAAAAATATTATGTGCAAGCTAAAATTGAGAACGGATTCGCTGAATATCTAATCCAACAAATAGGATCAAGTTTGAATAAAAACACTGTTCCAAAAAGCGAAAAAGTTGACATAAACATTTGAACAACATTTGAAAGAAACTTTATTTTTGGATATTACCTTAACAGTATGATGGAAATGAAGTCAGCACTTATAGTTTCAGCTATTGAGAATTTTTTAGGTGAAAATATACCATCTTTAATTTCAAACATTGTTTATAAAAACTTTTATAAACAAATTAGTTACATTCCAACCAAAAATGAAATAGTAAAAATTTCTCAAAATATAGGGAATGTATCTAATTCTGATATTGTAATTGAAGCAGGTAAGCAATATGTTATTAGTGATGCTGTAAATCAATCAAATGAATCATCTAATGACGTTAAATCTGAAAATACTATTTTTGGAGACATTAGAAAAGAAACAACAATTTCTCCAGATGCTGCTAAAAAAACAAATGGTATTTTAACTAATAGCATTTCAGGACTTTTGAAAAGTCAAAAAATTCAAAAATTAGCTAAAATATTGAAATTAGATCTTACTAATTCAAAACTACTGGGTTATATTTTATTTTTAAATGATAATTCACATATAGTAAATAAATACTTATATGATGTAATGCATGGAATTGATCCATTTACAGATTCACAAAGTATGTGAATTAACATAGATAATATAGATAAATTGGGATTAGATAAAAAAACTGAAGCAGCTATCAAAGTGATCGTGTCAGGATTAAATAATAGTTTTATTGAAGAATTTAAATTTAACTTTAAAACTTATTTACCAAAAATAAATTCTATATTAGTTAAAAAAACTGGATTTAGTTTAAAATTAATAAAACCTCAAGAAGTATTTACTTCAAAGGCTAATGAATTAAATCGAAATGCTGTGTCAATAACAGAATTTAATAAAAATATGGATATGCTTGCTGCAAAAAATGGATTCACAAATCAAATTGCACTATTGAACGCAATCAGTAATAAAACTATTGAATTAATTAAGCATAAGCTTTTTGATAAATTCGATGTTGTAAATATTGAAATTGCAGGTTTAAAAAATGGTATATATGGTATTGGAATTGGCGAATTTTTTATAATAATTGGATTATTTGTAGGAACATTTATGCAAACATTCATTTATGATAGAGCAAGAAGAACCAAAAAACTAAAAGCTGGTAAATGATATACATCAAAAACATTATTAATGTTAGTTACAGGTATGACTCAAGTAACAGCCTTAACCATTGCGCTTTCTCTGACTGGGTGAATAGCAATCGGTTCAGCTGCAATGCTTTCAGTTTGATTATGGCTACTATTTGTAGATTTAATATTTGTATTAACAATTCAGGGATTGTGGTTCTTATTTAAAGACGAAACAATTTCAAAAGTTTTAGTTATTGTATACTTAGTTATAAATATATCATCAGGTTGAGGAACATTCCCTTCATTTATGCAATTTGAGTTTTTCCATAGAATTAGTTTTATTGCAGAATTTACATATGTATTACATGGATTAGGTTCTATAATATACGGTGTTGGAGAAAATGGATTTAATTTAACTGACAGTTTATATATTATGCAACAAGCAGGAACACTGTTAATCTTCGCTTTATTCTTTGTATCTATAGGATTATATGGTGCAAAAAACAGAAACAGAGAAATAAGATTTGGAAGTTTCATTGGCAAACATGTTGTTGATGGAATGATCTCATTAGGATTAGTTAATGAGTTAGCTGAATTCACATCAGATAGAAAAATATTTAAATATAACTGAAATAAAATGAGTGAAGACATTTATTTAGAGCTGGCTCAAGAAGTTAGAAGATTACATCCTTTTGAGGGACAATTTGAGTGATATAAAAAACGCCAAAATGATGGCGTATTCCCTCCTAATGAAACTGATATGGATATTATGAAACGCAACGATGATGTTGAAGTTTAAAGATAATTATTGAAATAAATAATTGATATGATATTATTAATAAGGCTATTAATACCAAAGACAGTAACTGGGAAATTCCCTTAATTTGTTACCGAGGATTAAAATAAACATTTATTAAATAAATCAAACATTAATTTAAAAAATGTATTTTTACGTTTCCCTCGGTCTTTGCATTAAGAACCGAGGGTTTTGTTTTACAAAATAAGAAAATAGGAGGAATACGAATGTCAACAAATAGACCTGCACATGCTAAAAAAGCAGAAATCGTTGCTGAGATTGTTTCTAAAATTCAATCAGCTCAAGGTGTTGCTATTGCAGAATACAAACACTTAACAGTTGAACAAATGTCAAATTTAAGAAGACAAGCTTTAAAACAAGGTATCGAAGTTAAAGTTTACAAAGACTCACTTGTTAGAAGAGCAGTTGAACAATTAAATTTAACAGAATTAAACGAATATTTAACTCAACAAAATGTTTTTGTTTTCTCAAATGAAGATGCAATTGGTGCTGCTAAATTAGTAGCAAACTTTGCAAAAGAAAATGAAGCATTAAAATTAAAAGCCGGAGTTTACGAAGGCGCAGCTATGGATACTGCGGCAATTATGGAAGTTGCTACATTACCATCAAAAGAAGATTTATACTCAATGTTTGCATCAAGCTTACTTTACCCATTACGTCAAGTTATGGCTGTAATTAATGCTGTTGCTGATACAAAACAAGACTAATACAAATAATCAAAAATGTATTAATAGCAAAAAAGAAATATATTAAAGGAGACCAAAATCATGGCAATTACAAAAGAAGATATTATTAAAGCATTAGAAGAAATGAAATTAACAGAATTAAACGAATTAGTTAAAGCAATCGAAGAACACTTCGACGTTGTTGCATCAGCAGGTGTTGCTGTTGCTGCTGGACCAGCTGCTGCTGACTCAGCTCCATCAGAAGTATCAATTATGTTAACAAATGCAGGTGGACAAAAAGTTGCAGTTATTAAAGTAGTTAAAGAAGTTACAGGATTAGGATTAATGGACGCTAAAAAATTAGTAGACGGAACATTACCAGTAGCTATTAAAGAAAACGTAAAAATTGAAGAAGCTGACGCAATTAAAGCTCAATTAATTGAAGCAGGAGCATCAGTAGAATACAAATAGTATTTCAACTAAATTCTTAAAAAATACCCCTAAGAGAGATCTTAGAGGTATTTTTACTTTACAAAGTTAAATCTAAAATAAAAACGATGTTTTAGTTGTTGAAAAACCTTATAAAATACATATTTAATTGATTTTTTAAGGTGTTTTATATATAATATAATAATCGAGTATAGTTTAGTTAGTTAAGAGCTTCTGCTATCCTCAATTTTTTTGCAAAAGAAATATTGGGAGGAAGTCTAATGAGTCTAAATTATTTTTTAAATAAGAAGATCATTGATTCAATGAATCAAATTGCTGAAGAGCAAGGCCTTTTTACTGTAAATTTCCCATTATCAATAGGGCAAAAAATGAATTTTGAACCAATGGAAGAAATAGAAAGCGATAAGTATTTAACTAATTACTTTCAAGCATATACATTTAAAAATGAACAGCAGTTTTCAGATTTAGTTCTAGTGAGCAATATATCTTCATTAATGTTTTTAGAAAATTTAGCAGAAAGTTCTTCAATGCTTTCGATCAGTAACATGATTAGAAGAATTGAAAATGGTGCGAAGGCTAAAACTAAAAAAGAAAAGATTGCATTGAATCTAGTTGAAGCAGTTAGATTAGTAAAAAAAGCTGACTTTGAAATAAATGAAGATAACTTTGAGTTACTAATTCACATACTATTTAGAAACACTGAATTTAATTTAGACAGAAAAGCAAATTATTATAGAGTTGATAATAAAAAAATATTAACTGATATAACAATAAACTTTGAGTCAATTGATCAAGAACTAAAAGAATTGTTTAAATTTATAAATGATGTACCAGAAAATTCTTTTGATGGTTTCACAAAAGCAATAATTATTTTCTTGCAGATTTTAATTATTCAACCTTATCAAAAATTTAATTCAACTATAGCTTTACTTGTGAGTCTTTGATTCTTAAGCAAGTCTAAAGAAAAAGAAATGTTTGAGATTTGAATTTTTGATTTACTAAATCATTGAGAAGAACTAATTGAAAAAATCAATGAATCAATCACTAATAGTTTTAATGTAAATGAACTTTTAATTTTTATTAAAAATAAATTAAAAGATTCTGTTAAAAGAGGATTTATATCTTCACTAGTCAAAGAGTGGATAGCTCAAGATTCTGAAGTCAGATCAAAATTTTTTCCAAGTGATTATGAGTTTATTGTGTTAATTACTATTTTAACTGAAAGAACTAAGGAAGTATCAGTTAAAAGAATTACTGACAAATTAAAAATTGCAGGATACTCAGGAATTAAAAAACAAGAAATTAAGGAAGCTTTAGAAAACCTCAAAAGCGTTAACATTGTCAAAGTTACAAAAAATGACGCAAACTTTATGGTTGCTGATAAGCAATTAAACAAATATAAATTTATTTTAGAATAATGAAAGGAAACAACATGGCATATAAAATTAAAAAAGTAAACCGTGGCGTTGAAAGACGTGATTATAGAAAAGTTTCAGGTAATCTTGAATTACCAAACTTAATTGAAATTCAAACAAAAACTTTCGAATGATTCAAAACAAAAGGAATTGATGAAGTATTAAACGAATTTTTTGCAATGAGTTCAAATGATGCTAGTGCATCTCTTTTCTTAGAAGGATGAGAAATTAAAGAAGCTAAAATTTCACCAGCAAAAGCAAAAGAACAATCAAAAATTTATGATGCTCCAATTTATGTAGATTTACAATTAATGTTTACAAAAACTGAAGACATCTCAAAAGAATTTGAAGAAATTGTAGAAAAAGATATTAAAAAAGTTTTAGCAAATTGAATTGCTGAAAAAACAGATTCAAAGAATGTTTCACTTGTTAAAAATACAGAAAACATTTATTTCTTTGATGTTAAATTAAAAGGTACAGAAAAAAATGACTTATTCCAAATTACAATCTTAGAAGAAAAAGAAGATCTAGTTGTGGCTGAAGTTAGTGTAAGAAAATGAGGACAAGTATTCTTTGGAGACTTCCCATTGATGACTGACGCTGGAACATTTGTTATTAATGGTTCACAAAAAGTTATTGTTTCACAGTTAGTTAGATCACCTGGTTCATACTTTAAAACAGAAATCAACAACAAGACAGGGGAAAACCTATACAATGGTGATATTATTCCAAGTCGTGGTACTTGATTAGAGTTTGAAACAGATACTAAAAAAACTGCTGAGACAACAAATTCATTATTTGTTAAAATTGATAAATCAAGAAAAACTACTGCAACATCATTCTTAAAGATTTTAGGATTAGACAGAGATACAATCTTAAATATTTACGATAAAGATAAAGTTATTGTTGAAACATTAAAAAATGACAATGATACTGGTGATACATACGCAGACTGAGCACAACATGTTCAAGAAATTTATAAAAAAATTAGACAAGGTGAAACAGCAACTTCTGATGGAGCCTCAAAATACATTAACGGATTATTATTTGACCGTAGAAAATATGATTTAACAAAAGCAGGAAGATTTAAATTGCAACAAAAATTAGCTGTTAAAAACCGTTTAATCGGAAGAATATTAGCTGAAGATATTGTTGATGCAAATGGAAAAGTTTTAGTTGCTAAAAATACCGAAGTTTCTAAAGCAAACTTTAAAGAAATTTCTGAAGCATTATCACAAGATGGCGTAATGGTTTCTTCAATCGAATACAGAGAAGACATTCCTGGTTCACGTCAAATCCAAAAAGTTAAAGTTTACCAAGACAATAACTCAAAGGACGAAACATTTACTATCGTTGGAATTACTCCTAACTCAAAAGAAGAACATATTACAGTTGTTGATATTGTAGCTACTGTTTCTTACTTATTAGGATTAGAATACAACATTGGTGAGTACGATGATATTGATAACTTGGCTAACCGTCGTGTTAGAACAGTTGGAGAATTATTACAAAATCAATTCAGAATGGGATTAACACGTATTGATAAAAACGTTAAAGAAAAACTTTCAACAAGTGATTTATATAAAGTTAAAGTTTCAACAATCATTAATGCAAAACCATTAACTGCTGTAATTGGAGAGTTTTTCAACTTATCACAGTTATCACAATTCATGGATCAAATTAACCCTCTAGCAGAATTAACAAACAAACGTAGATTGACTGCTTTAGGACCTGGGGGATTATCAAGAGACCGTGCCAGCTTAGAAGTGCGTGACGTTCACCCTTCTCACTATGGAAGAATCTGTCCTATTGAAACACCAGAGGGACCAAACATTGGATTAATTAACAACTTGTCAACTTATGCAATCGTTGATGAATTAGGGTTCATTAGAACACCTTACTTAAAAGTTATTGACGGTGTAATTCAAAATGAACACGAATACTTATCAGCTGATGAGGAAAAAGAATACATTATTTCTCAATCAAATGTTACAAAAGATGAAAATGGAAAAATCTTAGATGAAACTGTAGTTTCACGTTACAAAGGTGATGATTACATTGCTAAAGTAAGTGAAGTTCAATTCATTGACGTTTCACCAAAACAAATTGTTTCTGTTGCTACTTCAGCAATTCCATTCTTAGAAAACGATGATGCCAACCGTGCACTTATGGGTGCCAATATGCAACGTCAAGCTGTTCCTACAATTGTTCCAGAATCACCATTTGTTGGGACAGGAATTGAATTTGAAGCAGCTAGAGACTCAGGAGTATGTATTGTTGCTGCAGAAAACGGAATCGTTAAATATGTAGATGCAAAACAAATAACTGTTGAATCAAAAGCGGGAATTAAAACATATACATTAGCAAACTTTGAACGTTCAAATAATGGAAGTTCAATTGTTCAAAAACCAATTGTTAAAGTTGGTGATTCAATTGAAGCTGGACAAATCATTGCAGATGGACCATCTGTTGATAATGGGGAGTTAGCTTTAGGTCAAAACGTTGTTGTTGCCTTTACTACATATAATGGATACAACTTCGAGGATGCTATTGTTATGTCTGAAAGAGTTATCATGGAAGATAAATTTACTTCAGTACACATTGATGAATATGTATTAGAAGTTCGTAACACAAAACAAGGAGCTGAAGAAATCACTTCAGAAATCCCAAACATCAGTGACAATGCTAAAAAATACTTAGACAACGAAGGAATTGTAGCTATTGGTACTGAAGTTAAAACAGGAGATATTTTAGTAGGTAAAGTAACTCCAAAAGGACAAACTCAATTATCACCAGAAGATAAATTATTGCACGCTATCTTTGGAGAAAAATCAAGATCAGTTAAAGACAACTCATTAAAAGTTCCAAATGGTGGAGAAGGAATTGTTCAGTCTGTTAAACGTTTCAAAGCTAAATCAGCAGCGAACCCAGATGGTATTGATTTACCAGCAGATGTACTAGAAGTAATTAAAGTTTATATTGTTCAAAAACGTAAAATCCAAGAAGGGGATAAAATGTCAGGACGTCACGGTAACAAAGGGATTATCTCAAAAGTATTACCAGTTGAAGACATGCCTCACTTAGAAGATGGTACACCAGTAGATATTCTATTGAACCCACAAGGGATTCCATCACGTATGAACATTGGACAAATTTTAGAAATCCATTTAGGAATGGCTGCTAAAAAATTAGGAGTTAAAATTGCAACTCCAGTTTTCGAAGGAGTTAACAGTAATGATTTAGATGAAATCATGGCTGAAGCTGGAATGGAAAACTATGGAAAAGTTAAATTAATTGATGGTCAAACAGGTGAAGCAATTGACAAACCAATTTCTGTTGGGGTTATGTACATGTTAAAACTTTCACACATGGTTGATGACAAACTTCACGCAAGAAGTGTTGGACCATATTCATTAATTACTCAACAACCTCTTGGAGGAAAAGCACAAAACGGGGGACAACGTTTCGGAGAAATGGAAGTTTGAGCGTTAGAAGCTTATGGGGCAGCTCATACTCTAAGAGAAATCTTAACTATTAAATCAGATGACTTAAAAGGTCGTACAAAAACTTATGAAGCTATCGTAAGATCAAAAAATATTCCTACACCAGGAACACCTGAATCATTTAATGTTCTTTCAAAAGAAATTATGGGATTAGGGTTTGACATTTACTTATTAGACGACAAAGGTAATAAGTCACAAATTAATGCATATGATGATGACAATGATTTAATTAATGACGAAAGCATGAAGCATGCATCAACTGACAAATTAACTTTTGAAGATTCAGTATCACTTGTTGAAATTGAAGACTTAGATAGTTTTGAAGAAGTGGATGAAAGTGAAATTAACCTTTCATTTGAAGAAGAATAGGAGGGCAAAATGGAAAATAAAAACAATAAAGTAATTAAAATTGAATTGGCTAGTGCTGATACTATTCGTTCATGATCACATGGAGAAGTAACTAAGCCTGAAACAATTAACTATAAAACATTAAAGGCTGAAAAAGATGGTTTATTTGACGAAAAAATATTTGGACCAACTAAAAACTATGAATGTTTTTGTGGAAAATTCAAAAAAGCTAACCCTATGAATAAAGGGAAAAAATGTGAAAAATGTGGTGTTGAATTAACTGAATCAATCGTGCGTCGTGAAAGAATGGGGCACATTGAATTAGCAGAACCTGTTACTCATATTTGAATGGTTAAAGTATCTCCATCAAGAATCGCATCATTATTAGACTTAAAATCTAAAGAATTAGAAGAAGTTGTTTACTTTGTTTCTCACATCGTTTTAGATCCAGGAACATCAAAACATTTTGCAGCTAAAGAAGTTTTAGATTTAGGAGTTTCAAAATCACAAAAAACTCGTAGCAAATTAAGACCTGCTATTGAAGAAATTATTGCTTTAATTAATGATAAAGATCATAGAGATACATTAAAAGCTGAAAGATTATTAGAAGAATTAAACAATCCAACTATTCCATTCTCAATCGATGAAGCTACTGCTTTAATTTCAAAATATACTGATGCTAAATTTGGTATTGGTGCCTCTGCAATTGAAGAATTATTAAAACAAATTGATTTAGATAAAGAAATCGAAATTACAAAAAATACTTTAGATGCTATTGGACCAAACGCTGATAATTCAAAATTATTAAAAAGATTAGATATTTTAGAATCATTAAAACGTTCAAATCAAAAACCAGAATGAATGGTGTTACGCGTATTACCAGTTATTCCACCAGATATTCGTCCTATTATTCAATTGGATGGTGGAAGATTTACAACTTCTGAAATTAACGATTTATACCGTCGTATTATCATTAGAAATGAACGTCTACTAAAAGTTAAAGAAATGGGTGCACCATCAATTATTATCAACAACGAAAAACGTATGTTACAAGAAGCTGTTGATGCATTACTAGACAATGAACGTAAGCCACGTCCAATTCAAGGAAAAGATAAACGTCCATTGAAATCATTAACAAGTGTGCTTAAAGGGAAACAAGGGCGTTTCCGTCAAAACTTACTTGGAAAACGTGTTGACTACTCAGGTCGTTCAGTTATTGCTATTGGACCAGACTTAAAAATGTATCAAGCAGGTATTCCTCGTGAAATGGCTTTAACATTATTCAAACCATTTGTAATTCAATGATTACAAGAACATGAATATGCTGAAAACGTTAAAGTTGCTGAAAAAATGATTTTACAAAATGATCCAAAAATTTGAGAAGCCTTAGAACACGTTATTAAAGATAGACCAGTTTTATTAAACCGTGCTCCTACTCTTCACAGACTTGGTATCCAAGCATTTGAACCTAAATTAGTTAAAGGGAAAGCAATTCGTCTTCACCCACTTGTAACTACTGCGTTTAACGCCGATTTCGATGGGGACCAAATGGCTGTTCACGTTCCAATTACAAAAGAAGCTGTTGCTGAAGCTAGAGCTTTAATGTTGGGATCAAACGCTATTTTAGGACCTAAAGATGGAAAAGCGATTGTTACTCCGGGGCAAGATATTATTTTAGGTAACTACTATGCTACTTTTGAAGAAAAAAATCAATTAGGTGAAGGAACAATGTTTGCTGAAATTACTGAAGCAATCAATGCATTCGACACTGGTAATGTTTCATTAAACGCGATCATTGGAATTGCTGTTGATGCATTACCAACTGAAAAATTCAATGATAAGCAAAGAAAAGGTTATTTATTAACAACAGTTGGTAAAATCTTATTCAACCAAATTTTTGATGATTCATTCCCATGAATTAATTCATCAAGTATTCATGATGCAAGAGAAGCTGTAAATTCATTTATCTTTGATTTCTCAAAAGATATCAATGAAGCCATTGCAGAGTACACTATTGTTTCTCCAATTAAGAAAAAAGAATTATCAATTATTATTGAAATTTACTTTAACAATTTTGGAGCAAGAAAAACTGCTGAAATGCTAGATAAAATGAAAGATTTAGGATTTAAATATTCAACAAAATCTGGAACAACTATTTCAGCAGGTGACGTTGTTGCCTTTAAACATAAATATGAAGAATTTGCTGAGGCTGATCAAAAAGTTGCAGAAATTACAAGTTTCTACAACGAAGGGATGTTAACTAAAGAAGAGAAAAAACACCGTGTTATCGAAGTTTGATCTGATGTTAAAGATGACATTCAAAAAAGACTTGAGTTAGTATTAAAACAAGATACTAAAAACCCTGTTTTCGTGATGGCGGACTCTGGAGCCCGTGGTAACGTTTCTAACTTCACACAACTTGTTGGTATGCGTGGGCTTATGAACGATACTAAAGGGGATATTAAAGAAATTCCGATTAAATCATCATTCCGTGAAGGTTTATCAGTTTCTGAATACTTCGTTTCTACTCACGGTGCTCGTAAAGGGATGGCCGATTTAGCCTTAAAAACTGCCGATTCAGGTTACTTAACACGTCGTTTAGTTGACGTTTCACAAGAAATTGTTGTTGTTAACGAAGACTGTAAAGCAAACAAAGGATTTGAAATTGAAGCAGTTATTGATACAAAACATAACAACGTTATTGTTCCATTAAAAGACAGAATCGTTGGACGTTACTCATTTAATGACATTAAAGATATTAAAGGTAATGTTGTAATTGCTAAAGATACTTTAATTGAATCAAAAGAAGCTGAAGCGATTATTGCTGCTGGAATTACAAAAGTAACAATTCGCTCAGTACTAACTTGTGATAACCAAAAAGGTGTTTGTCAAAGATGTTATGGACGTAACTTGGCAACAGCATCATTAGTTAAAATTGGAGAGCCTGTTGGGGTTATTGCTGCTCAATCAATTGGTGAACCAGGAACTCAACTTACAATGCGTACCTTCCATACCGGAGGGGTTGCAGGGGACGCTGATATTACTCAAGGTCTTCCTCGTATTAAAGAATTACTTGACGTTACAACTCAAAAAGGTTCAGTTGCTATTATTGCTGAAAAAGCTGGAGTTGTTACAGATATTATTAACAAAAATGGGATTAATACAATTATTGTTACTGAAGAAGTTAATGGAACACAAATTGATAAACCATACAAAACAATGTATAACGCTGTATTAAGAGTTAATAAAGGTGATGAAGTTAAACCAGGTAAAAAACTTACTGAGGGTTCAATTAACTTACATGATCTATTAGAAGTTGCTGGAACTACAGCTGTACAAAACTACATCTTAAAAGAAGTTCAAAAAGTTTATCGTTTACAAGGTATTGAAATTTCAGATAAATATATTGAAATTATTGTAAAACAAATGCTAAACAAAGTTAAAGTTATCCAAAGTGGTGAATCTCATTTACTACAAGGTGAAATTGTAACTCAACAAAAATTTAAAGAAGTAGTTACTCAATGTATCCGTGAAGGTAAAGTACCTCCGGTTGCAAAAAACCAAATTTTAGGTATTAAAAAAGCTCCATTGAAATCAGAATCTTGATTATCATCAGCTTCATTCCAAGATACTGCGCGTGTGTTAACAGACGCAATTATTAAAGGAAGAGAAGATAAATTAGAAGGTCTGAAAGAAAATATTATGCTAGGAAACTTAATTCCTGCAGGAACAGGTTTAACTGGAATTGAAGAAGTAATGGAAATTGCTGAAGAATACCACAAAAACGAATACTAGTATTTAATTTAAAAGTGCTACCGAAAGGTAACACTTTTTTGTTTACTTTAATTAACACTTATAAATTGTAATTTTCTATTCTAAAATACTTAATTTTTTATAACATAGAGAATATAATTATTGTATAGAGAGAAATAATTAAAGGAGAATTTAAATTATGAAAAAAACTTCAAACAAAGTTGTGTTAGTTGGTACTGGAGCTGTTGGGATGTCATTTATTTACTCAGCAGTTAACCAAGGGTTAGCTGAAGAATACGTATTAATTGATGTTAACACAAAAGCTGCAGAAGGAAACGCAATTGATATTCAAGATACAATGGCTGTTTTAGACAAACCATTTACAATTAAAGCAGGAACTTATGATGATTGTAAAGATGCTGACTTAATTGTTATTACAGCTGGACGCCCTCAAAGACCTGGTGAAACAAGATTAGAATTAATTGCTGATAACTCAAGAATTATGAAAGGGATCGCTGAAGCTATTAAAGCATCAGGATTTAATGGAGTAACTGTTATTGCTTCAAATCCATGTGACGTTTTAACAACTGTTTATCAACAAGTAACTGGTTATGACGAACATTCAGTAGTTGGAGCTGGAACAACTCTTGACTCAGCTAGATTAAGAAGATTAGTTGCTGAAAAATTAAATGTGGCTCCAAAATCAGTTAACGCATACATTATGGGAGAACATGGAGATTCATCAGTTGCTGCTTATTCAAAAGCAACAGTTATGGGACAACCAATTAGTAAATACTTAGCAGAAGGAAAAATTACTGATGCTGACTTGCAAGAATGCTGAACAAGAGCTATTAGAATGGCATATGAAATTATTGAACGTAAAGGTGCTACTTACTACGGAATTGGTGTATGTTTAGCTGCTATTTCATCAGCAATCTTGAGAGATGAAAAAACAACATTCATGGTTGGTGCTAAATTAAACGGAGAATATGGACAAAAAGGATTCTACACAGGAGTTCCTGCAATCTTAGGATCAAAAGGATGAGAAACAATCATCGAATGAGACTTAACAGACGCAGAAAAAGATGCATTTAAGAAATCATGTGATGCTTTAGATGCAACTTACCAAAAAGCAAAAGAAGCTATTGCTTAATTGAAATTAATAATAAGATGATTGTCATCTTATTTTTTTTATTTTTTTTCCTTAATTATAAATGAGGTGAATAAAATGCTAGTAGAAACAGAACAACAACTTAATAGTGATATTATAGTTGAAACAATTACTTCTAATAATATGCAATCTTTTTTAGCACCTGAAATTGCATTTTTTAACAAACCTTATGTCGTTAATAAAAATAGCTATTATAAGATGCTTGTTTCTTTAAATTTAAATCCAAATATAGCTAACACTGAGCAATATGAGCAAATCTATAATATCCAAAACTTAGATTTTAAACTTTTTACATCGGATTTAAAAGAAATTAAACCATCTTCTGTTATACCAAAAAGCCACATAATAAATAATCAAAATAAAATATTTTTTGTGTATGAAATACCACTTTCTTTGAAACAAGAGCATTCAATAAATTTGAATTTTGGTTTGAGTCATGATTTCAATAGCTTAAATTATAAATCAAAGGGCACAATTAGCCTTAATTCAAAATTTGCCAAAGTTGATAATAAAATAAATTTAAATTTGGTCAACTATTTAACTTATTATGATAACAAAAGTAAGCAAAAAAAATGAACATCAGAGTGCCTAGTGGAAGCTAATGTTGATCTTAAATTTCCTAAATTTGAAGTCAATAAACAGTATTCTGAGCTAGGCAAAATTAATATAGAATATATTGATAAAAATAAAGACATAATTAATTTTAATCAAATACTAATTGATGAAATACAACAAATAAAAAATAACAAAATATTCCCAGCTGTCAAACTAAGCGAGTTTAAATTTAATAATGAAAAAGATTTTAAAAATTTTTATTCAGGCGAATTAAAACCAAAACTAATAGAAAGCCAGGAATCTATAAATTTGGTTTACCTTGAAAACTCGTTTCTGGATGAAAAAAATAAAAAGGTACTTCTAGACAAGGGTGAAGTAGGATTATTCTTGAATCCATTTAATTGAAATAAAAATCAAAATATTCAAGTTACATTGGAAATTTTTGGCGAAAATATTGATATTATTTTGCCAATTAAATCTTATAGTGATTTTAAATTTATTGATTCAATAAAATTTGAAATTCAGGAAGGTAAAAATTTTATTTATAGATTTACAAATGAATTTTGATCAATTTTAACTTTGTTAACAGCTGATGAAATAAAGGAGGTGGTTAAAGAATATGAAATTACTTAAACAATTCTTAATACTTTTATTATTAGTTTCAGGACTAACAAGTTTATACTTTGCTATTGTTTCAGCCAATTTTTTTGGTTCAAATAAAGTCGATAACTTAAATATTAAAAAAGTTGTTTTTACAGAAAATGAATGACACACTTTCGTAGATAAAGATGGAAATATAAATAGAGATATTTTCATTAGT
This sequence comes from Mesoplasma entomophilum, assembly GCF_002804125.1. Classification (NCBI taxonomy): domain Bacteria; kingdom Bacillati; phylum Mycoplasmatota; class Mollicutes; order Entomoplasmatales; family Entomoplasmataceae; genus Mesoplasma; species Mesoplasma entomophilum. The sequence continues at coordinate 749,931 of NZ_CP024966.1, read as the reverse complement.
TCTTTTCTTCTTAAGATGGAAAATCAAGAGCATATAAAGGATATAAAGTTTACTTTTAAAGATAATAAGATTGAAGTGAATATATGAAATGAATTTAAAAGTTATAAGTGATATTACCAATTAGAAAAAGCATAATAAATGTTATAATTTGTTTAGGTGATAAAAATGAATATACATAACGAAATTATTAAAGAATTAAAAAACAAAGGTGCAAAAGGAAATCTAACAGCTGAAACTCAGTTTTCAACAATCGGTCTAGATTCATTAGATTTAATGGATATGATTACAGTTTTAGAGGACCGTTTATCAATATTTGTTCCTGATGATAAACTTTTAGAAATTAAAACAATCAAAGATTTAGAAAATGTTATTACAGAGTTAACAAAATAATTTATGTTAAAGTTAAATAAAGCTCAGCAAGCAAAATATAATGAAATTATTGAGCAACTAAAAGTTAATTCAATTAAAATAACTGAAATAAGGTCTAACATAATTAAACTTATTATCATATCAGAACATATAAATATTCAGCAGCTGACATTAAAGCTTGAAAAAATTTTAGCTAATGTTAATTTAGCAAGTATTTATAATACAATTGATTTATTATTGAAGGAACACATTATAACCTCAAATACATTTGATGGAAAAAATATTTGATATGAACTTTCAACAAATAAATCAGCACACATTAAATGTGACAATTGTGGAAACATTGAGCATGTATCTGCAGACAAAATAACAAATATAAATTTTGATGAATTTAGAGACTTAATTTTGGATAAGAAGCAGATGCTTGAGCATGTAAAAATTGAATTACATGTTATTTGTGAAAGTTGTATTAAAAAAAGAAATTAGCGCTTTATATATTAAGATTGAAAAAAGGTATTTTTTTATTTATAATATTTAAGTGTTTAATAGGGGCATAGTTCAGTTGGCAGAACATCGGTCTTCAAAACCGAGTGTCGCGAGTTCGAGTCTTGCTGCCCCTGCCATTATAAAAATTCAAAGTACTCTCATAGGTAAGAGTACTTTTTTTAGAGGTATAGTTCAGTTGGTAGAACATCGGTCTCCAAAACCGAGTGTCACGAGTTCGAGTCTTGTTACCTCTGCCAATCTATAAGTAAAAAAATGTTTAACAAGGTCAATACCATGTTAAACATTTTTTCTTATATAGTTTTAGTAATAATAAATCCTATTGTATCAACACCAGCATGAGCTGTATAAATATTAGGGATTAGTTCTTCTGAAAAATTAACTTTGGCTTCAATTAACGCAGTTCTTGCAGCTTCATATATTTTTGAAGATGTTAATGGGGTTCTGACAAAAACCATTTCATAACCTTTAGTATATTTATCATGGTAAACTTTTGTAATTCTTTCCATAATTGAATGGATAGTTCTACCCATTGCTTCTTTTTTTGGTTCAGCTTCTCATTTAATTAAAACTTTAGTTTTTAAAAGGTTTAAAACGGTTGTAACTGCCTTTTTTCCTCTTCCACCACTTGTTAATCTTTTAAGATCACCAGGAAGGATTGCGATGTAAATAGATTTTTCGTAATCCTTAATAGCTTCAGTGATTTGTTCAGGAGTTTCGATAACCCCTTTTTCAATTAAATTAGTAATGTAAAGAGCTGTTTGCTCTATTGCTTGAGCAGCAATGTTTAAGTTTTCATAAACAGTTACTTTTCCTATATACTTATCATCTCTTGAAACCATCATAGCTGTTTGTAACATACTTGATAAATTACCAGTAATAGGTATATGGTAAATATGATCATAAGTTTTTAAAAGTTCATCATATTTGTTTTCAACTTCACCCGGGCTAGCTTGACTTGTTTTAATGTCAACGCCTTCTGAAATAAGTTTAATAATGTTTTTTTCCTTTACTTCTTTTGGTGTATCTAACATATCTGTTCCATTAGGAAAAGTAAAATGTAACGGTAAAACTTCAATATTTTTATTTTTTATTTTTTCTGATGAATTAGTTCCTGAACTGTCTAATAAAATAACTATTTTCATAAATCCCCCTATTTCTTTCAAGCTGCTATAGCTAATGTTTCTTTGCCCGTGTGCGCTGCGATAACACTTGTTATCTGACTTTTTAAATTTATAGTAAATCCTTTTTCTTCAATTATTTTAACAATTTCTGCTAATGTTTCTGGTTCCATTCTTGAATAAGAAATATCGACAGTTTTAACACCTTTTGCATTCTTCTTAATCAAATCTAAAGCTTCGTTAATAGCTTTTTTAAAAGTTCTTGCCGTAGCTTCTTTATCAATTTTCCCATCATATCTAAGTATTGGTACAATTTTTAGCATTTTTGCTAAACTAGCAGCTGCAGGGCTTATTCTTCCACCACGCTTCAACGTATCCAATGATTTTGGAATAATGTAACCTATAAAATCTTCATTTGATTTTGAAACTAGTTCCATTATTTCAAAACCTTTTTTATTTTGTGCAATTCAAAAGGCAACTTTTTTTACAAATTCTTGATTAACGATACTTACTCCGTTAGTATCACAAACAAAAACCTTTCCTTTATATTCTTTTTCGGTTTCACTTATCATTCTGTAAGTACTAAATTGTCCACTCAATCCTTTTGATAAAGGTAAGAATATTATTTGATCATATTCAGTTAAAAGTTTATCTCAGACTTTTAACATTTCCCCCGGTGTGGTTTGTGCGGTCTTTAGAATCTGTTTGTCTAATAAGTCATAAAAAAAGTTATCGTCTAACTTATCATCACTAAAATGCGTTGTACCGTCTTCTTCAACAATCAGTAGAGGAACCTGGTACAAATCTTTAAAACTTTTTAAATTCCCATCAAATGATGAGTCAGTTAAAATAGCTATTTTCATAATCTAACCTCCTGTAGTGCTTTTTTAATAACTTAATTATATAATATTAATAAAATTATTAAAATAGAGGTGAATGTATGAGTACAAAATTTGGAGTATTTTATAACAAAGAATTCAATTGTTTATTGCTAACTTTCAGTAATAAACCTATAACAACATCAGAAAAAATTAAAAATATTGTTATTTTGAAAAATCAAGATGAAATTGTTGGAATAAATATTTTTAATGTAAAAAAAGAAATAAATAAAAGTTTTATAATAAATGAACCTGTTATTTATGAATATATCAACTCTGAATTAAAAGATGTAATAAAATTACAAAATTTACCTCAGTTTGTAATAGGCAAAATCATTAAATGTGAAAAAATACCCGACACACATTTAAGTGCGTGTGAAGTAGACATTAAATCGGAAATATTAAAAATTGTATGTGGAGCAAGAAATGCAAGAGAAGGCATTTATGTTGTTGTAGCCACTGACGGAAGTTGAATGCCAAATGGTATGCAAATAGTTAAAGGGAAACTAAGAGGATTTGATTCTGAAGGTATGTTATGTAGTGCTAAAGAATTAGGCATAGAAGAAGCAAAATTTAATTCAGATGGAATTATCGAATTAGATGAAAAATACCATAACGCTTTAGGAGCAGAGTTTAAAGGATAATTTATGAAAAAAATACTTTTTGATAAAAGAATTAAAAATGGTTACTATATTGCTGACTATTTCAAGAAAACAAGAACTATTATAGAAAATCAACTTTCTAATTCCATTGTAACTATGCAATTTTTTCAAAGAAAAAATGATATTACATTGTCAGGCATAAATGAAGTTTTACAGTTATTAGAGTTTGCATGTGAAGACTATAAAAGTTTGAAAATATGGTCATTAAGTGATGGAAATATTATTAATGCAAATGAACCAGTTTTAAAAATTGAAGGTAAGTATTCAAATTTTGGTTGATTGGAAGGAATGATTGATGGAATATTAGCAAGAAATTCTTCTGTAGCAACAAATTCAAAAAAAATAGTTTCTGCTGCGAATGGTAAGCCCGTTTTAAATATGATGGATCGTGCTGATTCTTATTTGACTTTGGCAAATGATGGATATTCATCATGAGTTGGTGGAATAAAACTTTTTGTTACAGAAGCATCATTAGAATTGATTGATGATGAGTCAATCCCAAAGCCTTCTGGTACAATGCCACATGCTCTTATTCAGGCATTTGATGGAGATATTATAAAAGCTACAGAAGCATTTTATAGAACTTTTCCTGAAAGTAATTTATTATCATTAATTGATTACAATAATGATTGTGTTAGAGATGCCGTTAAAGTTGCTAATCATTTTAAAGAAAAGTTATGAGCTGTCAGAATTGATACTTCAGGAAATTTAATTGATAAATATTTAGAAGAAAATAAAATGAAATACCCCGCTAATGCTAATTTATATGGTGTAAATGAATATTTAATTAAAGAAGTCAGAAACGCGCTTGATAAAACTGGAAACACACATGTAAAAATAATTGTTTCTTCGGGCTTAACAGCAGAAAAAATTAAAGAATTTGAAGCAAACAACGTACCTGTTGATATATATGGAGTTGGCGGATATCTAGCAAAAATAGATAACAACTTTACAGGTGATGCTGTTCTAATAAACGGTAAAGAGCAGGCAAAATTTGGAAGAAAAAATATGCCTTCTGACCGTTTAAAACAAATAAAATAAAAGGAGAATTTATGAACATAATTAAAGAATTAGAATGACGAGGATTGGTCAAACAAATCACAAATGAAGAAAGACTATTAAAAGCTCAGAAAGATGGAGCTGCTGTTTATTGTGGTTTTGACCCAACTGCTGACTCATTACATGTTGGTCATTTAATGATGATAGTTACACTTAAAAGATTTGATCAAGCTGGATTTCAAGCAATCGGTTTAATTGGTGGTGGAACAGGTATGATTGGTGATCCATCATTTAAAGCAGACGAAAGAAAATTACAAACTGATGAACAAGTTAAATTTCATGCAAATGCTATTCAAAATCAACTTTTAAGAATTATTCCAGATGTTACATTTGCTAATAATGCTGATTGACTAGGAAAAATGTCATTAATTGATTTTTTAAGAGACGTTGGAAAAGATTTCAACATTAGTTATTTATTAAACAAAGATTCGATTGCAACTAGAATAAGCACTGGTTTATCTGTAACAGAGTTTTCATATACTATGTTACAAGCGTATGACTTTTATAATTTATATATAAAATATAATTGTAAAGTTCAAATTGGTGGAAGTGACCAATGAGGAAACATAACAAGTGGAACGGATTATATTTCTACTAGAGTGGGATCAGCTAATACTGAAGCTGCTGGATTTACAATTCCGTTATTAACAAAATCTGATGGAAAAAAATTTGGTAAAACCGAATCTGGTGCTGTTTGATTAGATGCAAATAAAACTAGTGTTTATGATTTTTATCAATTCTGAATCAATCAAGACGATAATGATTGTGTAAAAATGTTAAAATTTTTAACTTTCCTAACACAAGAAGAAATTTCAGAATTAGAGTTAAAACATAAAGAGGCACCGCATTTAAGAACTATGCAAAAAACTCTGGCTTCAGAAGTAACTAAATTTGTTCATGGTGAAGCTGAATTAAATAAAGCTATTAAGTTAACTGAGGCTTTTTTCGCAGGAAATATTTTAAATTTAGATGATGATCTTTTAGAATTAGCAATTAAATCAATCCCAACAGTTGATGTTGAAAAAACAACATTGGCAATTGAAGCAATTGTTAATGTCAATGCGGCAACATCAAAAAGAGAGGCAAGAGAGTTCATTAGTTCAAGAGCAATATCCTTTAATGATGAGGTTATTATTAATGAAAATATGCATTTAAGTGAAGTTAAAACTATTAAAGATAACAAAATTATTGTTAAAAAAGGTAAGAGAAAATACTATTTACTAAATTTAAAATAAAAAATTCCAAAATATTATTTAACATTTGGAAAAAAATATATATAATAAAAATAGGGGATAAGTATTTATCCCCCCGCATAAAAATTGCTAAAGCAGTTTTTAAATCTTTTCATTTATATATACTTTTATTATCAAATTTACATTTTATTTTTTCTCTCAAAACAAAATTAACTCATCTAAGGATGAGTTTTATATAATGTAAGATAAAAAAACACCAGTGATGATCACCGGTGTTTTAATTTGTTTAATTATTATTTAATTAAACGGTTGTATCATTCAACAATTAAAGCATCGTTGATTTCTACGTTTAATTCTTGACGTTCAGGTAGTCTTACAAATTGCCCTTTTAAGTTAGCTTTGTCTACTTTAACGAATTCAACTGTTGATTCATTATTTTGTAATGCTTCAGCAATTTTATCGTTTTTCTTCATAGCTTCTTTAACTTCAATTGAATCACCTGGTTTTACTTGGTATGAAGGAATGTCTATTTTTTTACCATTTACTAAAATGTGTCCGTGGTTTACTAATTGACGAGCAGCTTGTCTAGTCATTGCAAATCCAAGACGGAAAACAATGTTATCCAATCTTGATTCTAATAATACTAGGAAGTTTGTTCCTAAAATTCCACCGTGAACTTTTTTAGCTCTAGCAAATGTATTTCTGAATTGTCTTTCAGTCATTCCATACATGAATTTAACTTTTTGTTTTTCCTGTAATTGAGCACCGTATCCACTCATTTTTAAACGAGCTTTGTCTTTACCATGTTGACCTGGAGTAGTTACTCTTTTTTTACCTTTGCTAAATTCTTTACCATTCTCAAGAATTGAGAAACCATATCTTCTTGCTTTTTTAAATGTTGATCCTGTATATCTTGACATACGTTATCTCCTTTTTTAAAAATAGCGTTATTAAAAATAGTCTTTGATGAATTCCTTACTAACCAGTTTACTAATTCGCTCTTACTGCCAAGAGTTACTTTTAAATTATAATAAGTGTAAACAGTTTTTAGTAAATATTCATCCGCAGAATATAAACAATAACTTTAATATTATATATATAAACTAGATTACTTTCAACAACAAATGTATTAAATATATTTGTTATAATAATATATAGTAGAAAAGTGGTGATTTCATGAATTTAATGGCAACTTTATCAAGTAAACAAACAGCCTTATTTATGGTTGGTATTATATTAGTAGTGGTCTCATTATTTGGATTAATAGGAACACTAATAGCTTTAGTTATTTATAAAAAAACTGTTGAGTATACATATGAAAGTTCTAGAAAACTTGAACTTGTTAATTCATCACCTTTATTTGTAAAAATAAAAATTTTTCATAAAGTATCATTACATAATAAAGAAAATAAATTTCTAGAACCCACTTTTAAAATATTACTAAGAAACTATTACAATATATTTGCTGAAAGATTTGTAGAACTTGCTGATCAAACAACAAAAATGTTTAATGCAAACAACTATAAACCAAAACCAACAATAGGAAATTATTTAAAAGCAAAAAAAATATTTGACAATTCATACGCGTTGCAAACAGATACAGTAAATATAGTTAATAATATTGAACAAATTTTAGAAATGCAAAAAATTGCAAGAGACTGATACATAAGTGTTATTGAAGAAACAAATAATATTAAAACATTAATCAAAGCAAAAAATGGAATTTCGAATGATGTTTGAAGTCGAAATTCTTTAAATGCAAATTTTTTATATAACTTGAACTCTTGCATTGAATTGGCTGGTGCAGAAATTCAAAATTCAAAATTTAATGAAGCAATAGCAAACCTTAAAGAAGCTTATGAAATTATTTCTAAATTAATTTTAATTATAGATCACACTGAAAAAATGATTTATTTGGTTGATAATCAATTGAAAAATAAGTTAGATGAAATTGCTAAATCAATTTTTCAGATTTCAACAAATAACGAACTTCAAAAAAATAATAGGAGATCACAGTTTTCATCTATTTCAGATTTTTATAAAAACCTATCAATAACTATCAAAAGAGAAATATATTCTTTGAACATTGAAAGAGCTTATGAAAATTCAGAAACTTTATTAGCTCAAATTAGAGGATTTGAAATAAATATGAAATATGAAACAGCTATTAAACAATTTATTGAAAATAGTCAAAAAGTTATTAAGAATTCTTTTTCTTCAATTCAAAATGAAATCACTTCTCTTTATGATATTTGAAGCATAAATAAACAGTTCGGTAATAATGTTGCAAATATAAATAGTATTAGAACAAAAATATTATCTGTAGAACAAATAATTAAAGAACAGAATGAGAAATATGCAAACTTACTAGAAGAGTTTGCAATTAGTGAAACATCTTTTCAAAAACTTTTATATGCAAAACAAGGTTCAAATTTAATGGATATAATTTCAAAGATATTTTTGTCATTTGAAAACTTAAGAGTTATCAGAGCTCAATTGACATCTAAGAATGAAATAATTAATGAAATTCAATCTAGAAATATAAGTTTAAAAAAAGTTCTTGTTGTTATGGAAGTATTAATTGCAAAAAATCCAAACATATCAATTTTAAAAACTTTTCAAGAGCATATAAATACAGGTTTTAAAATATTAGAAAAATCTGAAAAAAATGTAAAAAATAATCCAGAATTATTTTATGATAGAGATAAATATGATGAAATGATACAATTTTTGGATGCTAAAATAATAAGTTTCGCAATTATGAAAAATGATATGGCGTCAACAATTTATTTAGCTAAGCTTTCCGAAGTATCACTTTCATATTTAAACCGTTTTGGTGGAATTGAATCAATTGACAAAAGTATTTCAAAATCTTTGGAAAAATTGCAAGATGAAAATTACATTGAGTGTTTAAAAGACAATGTTATTATATTGAGTAAACTAAACTCAAAAAATATAGCTATTAGCTAAAATAGAAATTAGGAACAAATGAAAAGTATATTAGTAAGATATGGTGAATTAACCTTAAAAGGAAATAATAAACACATGTTTATTAGCAAACTTTTAGATAATATTAAATTCAAATTAAAAAAATTTGATCAATCAAAAATTAAATTTATTAAAGATAACAACTCATTAGTTATTGATGTAGTAAATGATATTCTTGACGATGTTTTAGAGGAATTGAAAACTGTTTTTGGAATATATTCACTATCAGTAATTGAAAAATGCGAAAAAGACTTAGATAAAATTGCTGAAAAAGTAATTGAAATCGCAAGAAACTCAGAATATAAAAGATTTAAATTGGAAATCACAAGAAAAGATAAAAGTTTTCCTATGACAAGTGCTGATTTAAAATTAGCTTTAGCACCAATGGTATTGAAAGCTGTTGATAACCTTATAGTTGATGTTCACAACCCAGATTTAAAAATTGAAGTGTTAGTTAAAAAAGATGGAATTCAAATTTTTTCAAAAAGAATCGAAGGTTTAAAAGGATTACCTGTAGGAGTTAGCGGAAAAGGACTTTCATTATTAAGTGGTGGAATTGATTCACCAGTTGCTTCTTTTCTAACAATGAAAAGAGGAATGCATGTTGACTTTATTCATTTCATGACACCACCTCATACTTCTCCTGAAGCATTAGATAAAGTTTTTGAACTAGCTAAAATTGTATCAAAATACAATTCAAAAAAATTTAACCTTTATGTATGTGATTTTTCTATGTTATTACAAGAATTACAACACCTGCCAGAAGAAAGTTACAAGATAACAATCATGAGAAGAATGTTCATGCGTATAGCTAATTTATTAGCAAAAGTTAATGGACATGAAGCTTTAATTACTGGGGAAAGTTTAGGACAAGTTGCTTCTCAAACTATTCAAAGCATTGATGTAATTAACTCAACAAGTGATTTGCCTATCTTAAGACCAGTTCTTACATATGATAAAGAAGAAATAATAACAATTTCAAAATTTATTAAATCTTATGAAACATCAATTTTGCCATTTGATGATGCTTGTTCATTATTTGTTCCAAAGCAACCTGTAACAAAACCAAAAAGATGAATGGCAGAAAACCAAGAAAATGCTGTTTTATGAAATGAATTATTAGATTACACAATGGAAAATAAAATTCAAAAATTTGTTTTCCATAACGGAAGTTTTACTGAAGAAACTAACAAGGAGGATTAATGTCAAATTTTATACCCCTAATAAATGTACGCAGTGTATATAATTTTCAAGAATCATTAATTAAAGTTAATGAGTATATTTCTTTTGCTAAAAAAGAAGGGTTTGAATATTTATTTTACTGTGAAAATAAAACTATGTATGGGGTAGCAGAATTTTTCAAAAAGGCTTCAAAAGAAAATATTAAACCTATAATTGGTTTATCAATAGAGCTAGATGATAAAAAAATAATCACTCTTATTCCAAAAAATAAAATGGGATATGGACATATCTGTTTAATCTCTTCTCAACTTAACGATGAAACTAAATTAAATGATGACGAAATTTATAGTCTACTTAAAAGAAGCATAGATAAAAATATTATTTTAGTTACTAATGTTGACGATAAAAATGCTTTTTTTAACGATGCTGAAGTTATAAACGCAAATGAAAAAAACTTGTTTTTTAATACAATAAGATATATCTCTGATGATGACAAAGAGCATTATAGAGGTCTTTTTGCTTTAAAAAATGGAATAACAATTAGCGAAGCAAATGATTTATATAAAATAAATGAATCTTATCCTTATTCTGATGAAATACTTGAAGTATTCCCAGAAACAGAAAATGTAGGAAGATATATTTGTGATAGTGTTGAACTAGATATTTTTGATAGTAATGAAAAGCATATGGCCAAATTCATTGCTCCAGATAACATGCCAAGTTTTTCATACCTAAAACAAAAGTGTTTAGCTGGTTTAAATCATTATTTCAGAAATATTAAAAACTCTGATATTCCAAATGAGTATATTGAGAGATTAAATACAGAATTAAATGTTATTGAAAAAACTGGTTTTGCTGATTATTTTTTAATTGTGCATGATTATGTAGCTTATGCTAGAAGAAATGACATAATTGTAGGTCCAGGTAGAGGAAGTGCAGCAGGAAGTTTAGTTTCATTTCTATTGCGTATTACTACAGTTGATCCAATTGAGTATAATTTACTTTTTGAAAGATTTTTAAATCCAGAACGTATCACAATGCCTGATATAGATATTGACTTTCAAGATAATCGAAGAGATGAAGTTATTGAATATTTATTTGAAAAATATGGCAAATATAATGTAGCAACTATTGTTACATATCAAACAATTGCGTTCAAATCTGCTTTTAGGGATGCGTGTAGAGTTTATCAAATTGATATAGAATTGGTCAACCTTATAACTAAGTCATTAACAGATGATTATTTAACATTCGAAGAAATACTAAAAACACAAAAGTTAATCAAAGAATATAGTGAAAAAAAAGAATTCATACCGATATTTAAATTAGTTGAAAAATTAATTGGTTGTCCAAGACAAACAGGGACTCATGCAGCCGGAATAATTATTAGTGATGTTGATCTGAGAACTGTGTTGCCTATCAGACAAGGGTTAAACGGTATTTATCAAACACAATTTGATATGAACTATCTTGAAGAGATAGGTTTAATTAAAATGGACTTATTAGGTTTAAGAAACCTAACAACGATAAAAGAAATTTTAGATTTAATTAAAACTAATCATAAAAAAGATTTTAGTCTTTCAAAAATAGATTTAAATGATGCTAAAACTTTTAAAATTTTAAGAGAAGGAAATACCACAGGTATTTTCCAATTAGAATCTCAAGGGATGACTAATTTAATTATTGACATGAAAGTTAATAACATAAATGATATAGCTGCTGCGTCATCTTTATATAGACCAGGGCCTCAAGAAATGATACCTGAGTATATAAACAATAAAAATAATAGAAGAGTAAGTTTAGTAGATAAAAGTTTAGCTAAAATATTGTTACCAACTTATGGTGTTATTGTTTATCAAGAACAAGTAATGCAGATTCTTCAATTAGTAGGTAATTTTTCATTAGGTAAAGCTGACATAGTTAGAAGAGCTATGGGTAAAAAACAAATCGACTATATGATGACTGTTAAAGATGAGTTTATTTCTAATGCAATTAAAAATAATTATTCAGAGGAAAAGGCTTTAGCAATTTGGAATTGAATCGAGCAGTTTGCTAAATATGGATTTAATAAATCACATGCTGTAGCTTATTCTTACATAGGTTATTGATTAGCATGATTTAAAGCTCACTATCCTGCAGAATTTTACACAGCTTTATTAAATGGAGTTATGGGTAATTTAGGTAAAACAAGCAAATATATTAAAGAAGTAAAACAATTTGGAATTGAAGTTATAAAACCATCTGTTAAGCCACCTTATAATAAGTTTGAAAAAACTAAAATTAACTCAGTATATGTAAGCTCTGACAATAGAATCTATATGCCACTAACTTTAATAAAAGGCATTGGTAGAGATTTTATAGCAACTTTAAACAATGTTGTTGATGAACACGAGGATTTATTTAATGATTTAAATAGCTTTTTCTTTTATATGAAAAATAAGGGTCTTAATGAGTCAAATTATACGTTGTTGGCAAAAGCTGGAAGTTTTGATTGTTTTGGATATACTAAATCAACAATGGTAGCGAATAAGGATTTTATTTTTAGTGCAATGATGGCTTTCAATGAAAATCTGCCTTTAGAGAAACAAACAAAAATTGAAAATTTATTTGAAGAACAATTAAATGAAGAAATGGAATCAAATTATGAAAAGGAAGTTTTTGGTTTTTACATTTCAGCTAACCCAATAACAAAATTGAAAAATGAAAATGCATATTTTAAACCTACTGATATTAATAAATTAGTTGAAAATATGTTTGATGTAAACATAATAGGTCAAGTTTCAGGTATTAGAATTATTAAAGATAAGAATCAAAATAATATGGCTTTTATTACTGTCTTTGATGATACTGAGACGATTGATTTAACAGTCTTTGCTTCTAACTTTGAAAATCTACAATATGATTTAGTAGTAAATAAAAATTATGTACTAAAAATCAAAACACAAAAATATAAAAATAAAATTACAGGAATACTAGAAAATATAGTTAAGCCAGTTTAATTGAAAGAGGGAATTATGAAAAAAATATTATTAGTAGACGGAAACTCATTATTGTTTAGAGCATACTATGCAAGTGCTTATGCAGGACCAATTTTAAAAACAAGCAATGGGATACCAACAAATGCTATATATTCGTTTGCAAATATGCTGACAAGTTTAATTAGTGATAGAGATTATTTTGATGTTAAAGTTGCGTTTGATAAATCAAAGAAAACTTTTAGACATGATAAATTAGAAAATTACAAAGCAGGTAGATCAGCAACTCCCGAAGATTTAATTCCCCAATTTCAAATAGTTAGAGAATTTTTAGATTCAGCAAATATTTCATGATGAGAAAAAGAAAATTATGAGGCGGATGACTTAATAGGTACAATGTCTAAAATAATTGAAAGTCATTGTGAAGATTTTGAAGTAGAAATTTTGACAAGTGATAAAGATATGTTTCAATTAATTACTAATAAAACAAAAATATTATTGCCTAAAACAGGAACATCCAATTTAGAATTATTTGGTACAAATGAACTTTTAGAAAAATGAGAGGTTGCTCCGGCAAATGTTGTTGATTTAAAAGGACTTATGGGAGATCCTTCAGATAATTTAAAAGGTGTTGAAGGTGTTGGTGAAAAAACAGCAATTAAATTATTAAAGGAATATAAAACTGTTGAAGGCATATACGAAAATATTGAATCTATTACAGGCAAGTTAAAAGAAAAACTAATTAATGGAAAAGAATCAGCATTTTTATGTAAAGAAATAGCAACTATAAATTGTGAAGTAGAAATTGAAGATTTAAAATTTGAACCAATTAATGTAAATCTTAACGGTCTTATAAATTTTTTAGAAAAATATGAAATGATTTCTTTAGTTAAAAGACTTTCAAGTAGAGTTGGAATAATTAATAAATTCGAAGAAAATTTACCAAAAGAAAAAACTTTGTACAAACAATTAGAAAAGTGAAATAATTTATATTCGTCTGAAATCAACTTTGTTTATGTTGAATCAATAGAAGAAAACTATCATAAAGGTGAAATATTAGGAATAGCGATTTCTAATGAAAAAGGTTTTTTCTATTTAAATCAGTTCAAAAATGATAACGAACTTCAAGACTTTTTTTCAGAATCTAAATACAAAAAAGCAACATATGATATTAAAAAGACAGCAACGATTTTAAAAAATAATAATATAAAGTTCAATTATGATAGTTTCATATATGATGCAATGGTTGCTTCGTATGTTCTAAATCCAAATATAACATCTAGAATTCAAAATTTAGTAAATATTGTTGAAACTGAATTATTTATTGAAGAAGACGAAATGATTTATGGAAAAGGCGCAAAACAAAATAAAGAAATTGAAGTTTCAACAAAAGCTGATTTTATTATTAGTAAATTAGAAATGCTAAAAAATACTTATGAACCAATAATAAATAAATTGATGGAAGAAAATCAATTTGATTTATATAAAAAAATTGAATTACCATTAGTTAAAGTTCTTTTCGAAATGGAACAAAAGGGTATTCTAATTGATAAGCTAGAACTTGATAAACAAACAGCTAGAACTTTATCTCTTATTGAAGAATTAGAAGAAAGAATGAAAACTGTTTTGCAAGGTCAAATAAGCAATGATTTTAATTTTGGTTCTCCAAAACAAATTAAAGAATTACTATTTGATCAAATAGGTTTACCTTCAAATAAAAAACAAAGTACTGATAGAGAAGCATTAGAAAAAATAGTTCATCTGCATCCAGTTGTTCAACTATTGTTAGAACATAGAAAATTAAATAAACTTTATTCAACTTATTTAAGAGGATTTGAAAAATTTATTTTTGAGGATAACAAAGTTCATACAATATTTAATCAAACCCTAACAAATACAGGAAGGTTATCTTCTTCAGAACCAAATATTCAAAATATTTCTGTTAAAGATGAACTGCAAAAAGAAGCACGTAAAATATTTATTTCTAACAATGATACGACATTTTATAGTTTTGATTATTCACAAATAGAATTAAGAGTTTTAGCACAACTAGGTGAAGAAGACACTTTATTAGATATTTTTAAAAATGATAGAGATGTGCATGCTGAAGCAGCTAGAAAAATATTTAATTTAGAACAAGAAGACGTTATAACTAGTGATCAAAGAAGAATAGCCAAAGTATTTAACTTTGGAATAATTTATGGTTTAAGTGATTTTGGTTTAAGTAATGATTTAAAAATAAGTATTAAAGATGCTAAAAAGTTTATAGAAGATTACTATAATTCCTTCGCGAAACTTATGATGTATAAAGACAGTTTAGTAAATGAGGCAACTGTAAAAGGATATGCTGAAACTTATGCAAATAGAAGAAGAATAGTAAATGAGTTAACATCAACTAACTTTTTGGTTAAAAGTTTTGGAAATAGAATAGCTGTGAATATGCCAATTCAAGGTACAGCAGCAGATATACTAAAAGTAGCCATGGTTGATATATTTGAGCAATTTAAAAATAATAATTTAAATAGCTTTATGGTTGCTCAAATTCACGATGAAATTATTTTTGAAATATTTGAAAATGAAGAAAAGTTAGCAAATGAAATAATTGAAGAATGCATGAAAAATGCGTTTAAAAAACTAGCTGTAATGGTTGGCAAAAAAGCAGATGAAATTGTAATAAAACTTGAAGTTAATAAATCAAAAGGTAATAATTGATTTGAATTAAAATAAAAGGAGTGATTTAGATGCCTGAACTACCAGAAGTCAGAACGGTTGCAGTTTTTCTAAATAATAAAGTTGCAAATCTTTCAATCTTAAATACTGAATGTTTTTTTGAAAAAATGATTTGAAGAAATGAAGTTAATGAATTTAAAAAAGAAGTATCTAATCAAAAAATATTAAGGGTTTTAAACTATGGTAAATACCTTATGTTTGAGTTCAAAGATTGAATGATGATAAGTCACTTAAGAATGGAAGGAAAATGAAGTGTTTCACCTAAAGAAATTGATATTTATAATAAGAATCATCTAAGATTACAGTTTGAGTTATCTAATGGTGAATACTTAAAATATTATGATTCAAGGAAATTTGGAACAATTGAAATTTGGGAAAAAGATGATTACCTTGAATTAAGTGGCATGAACAAATTAGGCCCAGAACCTTTAAACAGTAAACCTTCTTTTAAATATTTAAAAGATAAAGCAACTAACTCAAATTCGTTGATAAAAGCTTTTGTTCTTGATCAAAGTGTTTTATGCGGAATTGGTAATATATATGCAAACGAAATTTTATTTGCAGCTAATATTCACCCAGAAAGAATTACTAAATCTTTGACAGACAAAGAAATTATTAAAATAATAAAAGCGTCAAATAAAATTTTAGAAAGAGCCATTGCCTTGAAAGGAACTTCTATTCATAGTTATAAGTCTGGGAACGGGGAAGTAGGGCAATTTCAGCATGAATTAAAGGTGCATTTAAGAAGAGATGAAGAATGTTTTGTATGTGGCTCTAAAATCGTAAAAAAACAAGTAGCTGGACGAGGTACGTACTTTTGTAAAATTTGTCAACACTAACTTTTTGTGGAAATGTGGAAAACTTAAAATAAATCTATGTTTAACATAGGTTTTTTTTATGGTTATAAACACAACAAAATTTATTTAAAATATCTATAAAAATATTAAATAAATTATTTTTTTTATATTTATATTTATATTTATATCAAGGGGGTTTAGTATGAACATTTTAAATCGTAAATATTTAATTCACTGATCTAAAGAATTATCAAAAATTGATCATGAAGTTTTATACAATCTATACCAACCTATCATTGGAGCTTCAGCAATAGGCCTTTACAATACTTTAATACTAGAAAGTAATTGAAGTAAAAAACTTAATTCATCACCATTCACTTTAGAAAGAATGGCATTAATAACTTCATCATCAGAAAAACAATTGAAAAAAAATTTAGGAAAATTGACAAAATTAAAACTAATTAAATGTTTTAAATCTAAAAAAAGTGGAAATATGGCAATTGTTTTAAATTTACCACTGTCTCCAAAACAATTTTTTGAAAATGATGCAACAAGATCATGATTGCTAAAAAAAGTAGGTGAAGAAAATTTTGAATTGGCGCACTTGCAATTTAGAAATAGGGAATTTAACATAGATGATTTAGATTATGAGATAGATGATTCGTTCGAAACAAGTGATGAAAATGAATTTGATTTCGCCGATATTGAACAAGCAGTTCAAACAGCTAAAAAGGATGTTTACATTTGTGATGAAATGTTAAATTTATCGGATCTGAAAGGTTTATTAGTAAGAAAAGGTGTACTAATAGATTTTAATGAAAGTGTCAAATCTAATTTGGATGCTTTATTAATAAAAAAAGAATTCACAATTGAATTTATATCTGAATTATTAATTAATCATTACAAAAAAGCCTCTAACGAAATAGACTGAATTTCTTTAAATAAAGAATTTAATGCCATATCGAGAGAACTTATTAAAAAAACATTTAGTTCAGATTTATCTGATAATGATATAAATATTATTAATAGCTTTAATTCTACTGAATGAATAAATTTTTACAATGAATGCATGGGAGTAGAAGCTAATCAAAATGTAGTTGACATAATTAGTTCACTTAAACTAAAATATAATTTAACAGATGGTATATTGAATTGTTTAATTAGTTATTCTTATTTAAAAAACGATAAAAAGTTTATTTATAACTATGTTGTAAAAATAGTTGAAAGTTTAAAAGCAAAGCAAATTTCAACAACAAAAGAACTTTATATGTACTTAAAAAATTTAAGTAAAAAACATGATCAAATTGTAGTCAGAAAAGATAAAGATGATTCTATTTATGCAAGAAAACAGCCTGTAAATGAATTTGTAATGGAAAAAAATATAGATATAGAATGGTAGGTCAGATATGGATATTCAAATTTTTAAAGATAATAAAGTTATTGCTAATTTAATTGAAAATAGTAAAAGTGATGTCTATGAAATAACTGATGAAGTTTTAAAGAAAAATTTTATTATTTTATTTGAATTTGTATCTGATTATGCCGAATGTATAAGCGGTCCATTAAAAGAGTGCAAACAAAGAATAAGAGGAAGACAATTAAATCTAACTTTTAAAAACTCTAACTTTTATTTAAGTTCATCACCATGCGCCCACTTTTTATATGAAAATAAAAACCAAGCAATTAAAAATAATTATATTTATAAAGATTTTAGTGTTGATCAATTTCCAAAAACAATTAAAAATTATTTGGAAGATTTAAGAACTGAAAACTTTTTCAATGATGAAGAAATTGAGGAAAGAAAACTTTTAATTGAAAATTCAGGAAAGTTGATAGTAAATTATATTGAAGACAAAAATAACCTTGAAAGAAAAAATATAAAAGGTGTTTATCTTTATGGAAATCCTGGTATAGGAAAAACAACTATTTTTAAAACATTAGCAAATGAAGCAGCTAAAAGAGATACAAAAGTTTTCTTTTGTACAGCACCTGATATTATTGAGAAATGCAAAGAGCAATTTAGTAAAAACTCAGTTTCTTCTATTCCGTACATTAATCAAATGAAAAAAGCAGACATTTTATTTATTGACGATTTTGCTGGTGAAATGGTATCAAGTTGAACTAGAGACAATTTATGATATATCATTTTAAATTACAGAATGAATAGAAAAAAACTTACTTTTATTTCTTCAAACTTTACTTTATATGAACTAGATAAAATTTATAATATTAATAAAAATAACAAAGAAATAGAACTTATGAAAGTTGCAAGACTTAAAGAAAGAATAACAACATTAACAACATTTGCAACACTAAATGGTAAACACTCAAAAAGAACATAATTTTTCAAAGATTTTTTTGAAAAAATTGTTCTTTTTTATTTAAGAGTGTAAAATTATTAATGTATAGATATTACAAGAGAGGATAAAATATATGTCAAAAAAAGTTGCAATTAACGGATTCGGAAGAATCGGACGTTTAACATTTAGACAATTATTCAACCAAGGAGTTGAAATCGTTGCTGTTAACGATTTAACAGACACAAAAACATTAGCTTACTTATTAGAATTTGACTCAGCGCAAGGAAAATTCCAAGAAGGAAAAATTTCATACACAGATAACTCAATTATTGTTGATGGAAAAGAAATCAAAATCTTTGCTGAAAGAAATGCTGCTGATTTACCATGAGGTGAATTAGGTATTGATTTAGTAATCGAATCAACAGGATTCTACACAGATAAAGAAAAAGCATCAGCACACTTAACAGCTGGAGCAAAAAAAGTTATTATTTCAGCACCTGCTACAGGGGAAATGAAAACAATCGTTTATGGTGTAAACCACAAAAACTTATCTGCAGAAGACGTAATTATTTCAGGAGCTTCATGTACAACAAACTGTTTATCACCAGTTGCTAAAATTATGGATGAAAAATTTGGAATTGTTAAAGGAAAAATGGTTACTGTTCATGCTGTAACAAATGACCAAAAATTATTAGACTTACCTCATGGTGATTTAAGAAGAGGGCGTGCAGCAGCATGAAACATCGTTCCTTCAACAACTGGAGCAGCTAAAGCAGTTTCATTAGTATTACCAAACCTAAAAGGTAAATTAGATGGATACGCATTACGTGTTCCAACAATTACAGGATCAATTACAGACGTTACTTTACAATTAAGCAAAAAAACAACTGTTGAAGAAATCAACGCAACTGTTGAAGCAGCTATTAAAGCTGATGCTGAATTATCAAAAGCAATTAAATTTAATACACAACAAATCGTTTCAGGAGATACAATCGGATCATCATTCGGTTCAATCTTTGATGCAACATTAACAAAAATTACTGAAGTTGATGGTGAACAATTAGTTACTGTTTGTGCATGATATGACAATGAATCATCATATGTTTCACAATTAGTAAGAACAACAATTTACTTCATGGGATTATAATTCTAAGAATTAACAAATTTAAATACCCTTTAGGGTATTTTTTTTCTTATTAATTTTAATAATTTAGATAAAAGAGTTAAAATATATATTGTAAAGAAAAAAGAGGAGAATGGAATGAATTACAATTTGAAAAAAACATTAAAAGATATTAATGTAAAAGGAAAAAAAGTTTTAGTTCGTGTTGATTTTAATGTTCCATTAAAAGATGGAATTATTACTGATGACAACCGTATTCAAGCTGCATTACCAACTATTAAGTACTTGGTTGAAAATGATGCAAAAGTTATTTTATTTTCACACTTATCAAGAATTAAAAGTGAAGATGATAAAAAAACTAAATCATTAGCTCCAGTAGCAAAAAGATTAGAAGAAGTTTTAGGTCAATCAGTAATCTTTGTTAACCAAACAAGAGGAGCTGAGTTAGAATCAGCTATAAATGCTTTAAATGAAAAACAAGTTTTATTATTTGAAAACACTCGTTTTGAAGATGTTAAAGATGGCGAAGTTGTAAAAGCTGAATCAAAAAACGCTTCAGAATTAGGAAAATATTGAGCAAGTCTTGGAGATGTATTTATTAATGATGCATTTGGTACAGCACACCGTGCTCATGCTTCAAATGTAGGTATTGCTTCAAACATATCTGAATCAGCATTAGGTTTCTTAGTACAAAATGAAATTGAAATGTTGGGAAAAGGAATAGATGCACCAGAAAGACCTTTCGTTGCAATTTTAGGAGGAGCTAAAGTTTCTGATAAAATTGGTGTTATTGACAACTTGTTAAATAAAGTTGACAAAATCTTAATTGGTGGGGGTATGACTTATACATTCCACAAAGCAATGGGATTGGAAATTGGAAACTCTTTATTAGAAGCTGATAAAGTTGAATTAGCAAAAGAATACTTAGAAAAAGCTAATGGAAAAATTATGTTACCAGTTGATAGTTTATGCGCTCCTGAATATGCTGATGTTGCTCCAACATTATGTGGAGAAAATGTTCCAGCAGGAATGATGGGGTTAGACATTGGACCAAAAACTATTGAAATGTACGAAAAAGAATTAGCAAACGCAAAAACTGTTGTTTGAAACGGACCAATGGGAGTTAGTGAATTTGAAAACTTTAAAGCTGGTACTGTTGCTGTTTGTGAAGCTGCTGCAAAACGTAAAGCTGATGGAGGATTCACTTTAATTGGTGGAGGAGACTCAGCTGCAGCTGCAATTAAATTAGGATTTAAAGATGAATTCTCATGAATTTCTACTGGTGGTGGAGCTTCATTAGAATACATGGAAGGTAAAGAATTACCTGGAATTGCTGCAATTCAAAACAAATAATTAACTTAATAAAGAAAAACAGACTTTTGAAAAGTCTGTTTTTTTTATGCTCTTGATTGTTTTATTAAAATGAAAAGAACCTTAATTGTAGAAATAAATAATATTATGTTAATCACATATTTAGCTAATGTAACTCCAAACCCAACTCATAAAAGCATATTTCAATATCCACTATCACTGTCAGACAAGTAATACATATTAAATATGAAAGTGTCATTACATAGCATAGAAATAAAACCAGATGCAAACATTGAAATTAAGCCACCTATGGATATCAAATAAGCAAACACTTTAATTTGATTTTTAAATTCAAATCTTAAAAGAATAAATTTTTTAAGAAAAAAGAAAACTATTGCAAATATCGTTAAGAAAACCATATCAGAAATCATCATTGAAAGTAAACCAATTGGTTCGCTACCAAGCAATAGCCTAAATCAGATGGCACTAATAGATAAAATAGATGCATACAAATAGTTTGAACATAAATAAATAATTAATATTACGAAAAAAGATATTTCAATTGTATAAACACCAACGATCATTGGTATAGCTATACCCATTATTATTTTAGAAATAATTGTCATTAAAATTTCAAAAGCAAATAACATTGAAAGAAGTGCAAGTTTTCTTATATTAAGTCTAAAAGTATCATGAAAAACTTCTTTTCAGTTTTTGAAATTTATTTCTGCAAAATCATATTTATAATTTCAGATTTTATACTTTTTATTCACTAGTTGTACCTCCTTGCAATAAAAAAACGCTTATTTAACAAGCGAGGCGTACAGCAAAAAAGTAAACAAAAAATGTTTATCATCTGCTGACATTTTCTACCATCCGGACTATACCGTCGGTTTCAGAATTTCACTGAATCAACCTGTAAAGGTTCATGGACTATTACCATCGGTAAGGAATTACACCTTGCCCCGAAAATGTTATATTCTTATTATATAAAATAATAACTTTTTTTGTTTTATATAATAATAAAAGAAAGTTAAAGTTATAAAATATAATAAGACACAGGAGAAATAAAAAATGAAAAATTGTAATTATTGTAAGCAGTCTATAAAACCATATCAATTGAGTAGAAGCGGTCAAGTTTCAAGTGGCGCAGTTTATACACCTAATAATTCAAACATAGGTTTTGTAACAACTGGTGGAAGAATATATACTAGTCATATGGGGTGTTTCAAAGCAATAAATAAGAAGTACTGACCATGAGCCATTTTAGCTTTACTTTGTTTTATAATTGCATGTTCTTTATTTATTCCCGGCATTATTAATATTTTTGATTACAAAAGTTATAATTCAGAAAATGGTGAACAAATTATAGATTTAGCTAAAAAATCTAAAGGAGTTACTGAACTTGTATTTGCTGGCATATTAACAGCAGGAGCAATCTTAATTATTACAATAGGATATTTTTATTCATTATCTTTTGTTAGAGACGGACAACATGCTAATGACTATATTGATGAAGAAGCTAAACTTATTTATGATGCTGCTTTTAAAAAAGCTAAAGAGGAGTTAAAATAGTGAAAAATAATGCAGATAAAGTAATTGAAATTTTAGACATGACTAAAATTAGCATGGAAGAAGTAAACGATAAATTAAATAAAGGTTATACAATTTTAATGGCTTTTGAAAAAGGCGAAAATGTAACAAAGTCAATTCAAGATGGAAGAAGTGAATATTTAAATGCTAAAGTTGAATTAAAAGAAGAAAGAGAAAATTGTGGTATTTGTGGTTGTGGTAAACCAGCAAATGTTTTGGTTTATGTAAGAAGATAAAAAAAGCGGATTTTAATCCACTTTTTTTATGCATTTTGTTTTTGAACTCTTGCTTCATCAACTTTCTCAAAGTTATTAATTTTAATAACTTGTTCTTTTGATCAAAGACCTGAAATAATTTTTGAATACATTGATACAACTCATGTAACATATCAAATTTCAATACCAATTCTTGAAAATGCAAGGAATATTGCGAAAACTTTGTAGAATCCATCATAACGACTCATATAACTGAATGATTGGAAAATCACACCAATTAATCTAAAGATTGCCATTATAATTAAGAACACTAATTCTAATGTTGCAATAATTGTGAAAATTACACCAACAATTTGCATTGTATAACCTTGTAAATTTTTTTCTTTCATTAAATCTGATGAATTATTTCTTGAAAATAATCCAAATCCTAAAACACCAATTAAAAATCCAACAATTGATAATGTAACTGCTAAGAAACCAATTAATCCAAATTCATTACTAGTATCGATTAATTCGCTAAAAGTAATTCCAGTTGATAAAGTAATTGAAATAAATGATACTAAG
The DNA here is from genome assembly GCF_002804125.1 of Mesoplasma entomophilum. Lineage (NCBI taxonomy): Bacteria > Bacillati > Mycoplasmatota > Mollicutes > Entomoplasmatales > Entomoplasmataceae > Mesoplasma > Mesoplasma entomophilum. The sequence continues at coordinate 726,367 of NZ_CP024966.1, read as the reverse complement.
AATAATGTAAAACCAATTAGCATTGTTAAACCTAAGTGTTTTGCTAAGAAAGCTCTTGGATTCATTGATGATTGAGTTTCAATGTTAGGCATTGAAGTTAAGATAAAAGGTGTAACTATTCCTCCAACTCCAACACTTAATACTGCTAGTATATATCTATTGGCAATTATTTCTTCATCAGATGCTTTATTTAAATAACTAATAATTACATAAGCTGAATAAATTGATTTTCATAAGAAATATATTTCGATTCCAATTATTAAGGAACTTCAAGTTACTGTAGTTGGATCACCTGAAGCTAAGAACTCATCGTTTGAGAAAAAGTAAATTGTCATTATTAATATAAGGGCAGTAACAGCTGTTCCTAATATTTGTGCAAACTTTATAAACCCTCTAGGAATATAACTTCTACCATAATTTCTATTTGTAGCCATATTTGATAATCTCCTTTCATGGTTAGATTAATTATAATATTTTTATTTATAAATGTATAAGTTAATAAAAAAAACATTTTTTTCAAAAAGTGTTGTTTGTTTTTTAAAATATGTTTAAAATGAAAATAACAACTTAATAAGAAAAACTTATACAGGGTAGCATAATGGGCTACTGATCCGCCCCGAGACCAATCTCGGGACTATAAGTGTGTAGGAGTTTTTTGTAAAAAAAAACTCCTTTTTTCTATGTTGAAGTTTTTCTTTAAGTTGCTTTTTTTCAAAATAGAGGAGGAAATATGAAAAAATTATTAGCAATAGTCGGAGCCATTGGAATAACAGGAACAGCAGCAACAACAGTTGTATCATGTGGAACAACAGATACATTTGACATTATTTTTATTCCATCAAATAATTCAACTGAAGTTATTAATACAGTTAAACCATTGGAAGGAAAGCTTCAAGCAGAAATGAAATCAAGAGCTGAAGAGCGTGGAGAAAAATTTAATAAAAAAATTAAAATATCTACTTCTACAAATTATGAAGCTGCAGGTTCAACATTAGCTGCAGGTAAAGCTGATTTAGCTTTTTTACCAGTAGGAACTTACAATAAAAACAAAGGTAATCATAAAAGTGACGGGACATATGACAAAATAGGTATCCTTCTTGAGTCTTCAAGAGATTCATACAGAATAGAAAAAGGTATGAGCGACAAAATGGATGCAAAGGAATCAAAAGAGTATGCTTTAAAATACAATCAAGCATTAAAAATAGAAGATGGGACAAGCATCACAAAACAAGAAATAAGAGACAAATATTTAGATACACAAAACACTTCAACTTATTATAGATCATATATTTATGTTAATAATGAATTGTTTAATAAAGCTAACATAACAAGTGAAATGTCAGATACTGATTACAAAGACGTTATAAAGAAATTAATTTTACCAGAAGCCAAAGGAGATGAAGCAAAAGGTAAAGTAAATTTTTCTGTATCAAAAAGTAAAACTTCAAGTGCAGGAACAATCTATCCATTGATGTGATTAAAAAATGTTATTGGTTTTAATGACAATCAAATTAAATACATATATCAAAATTCAGTAAAACAAATTGATTATCCATCAGGAGCACAAAACGTTTCAGCTCAGAAAGATGGTGTTGCTGTTGGTTTCAGTGATATAAGATATGAAATAGCAAATCTATCAGATTCGATTTCAGCTTTCAAAAATTCAAGCGTAATCGGAATGTCTGACAAAATAATAAATGATGGAATTATGTATTCAAGAAAAAGAGTTCAAGATAAAAAAATTATAAAAGATTTGAGAGATTCATTTAAAGATCTTATTAGTAAAGATGAAAATAAAAATATCTTTAAAGTTTATAACCATACAGGTTATATTGGACCTGATGAAAATCAAGAATCAATTGAATGAGAAAAAACATTAGATACTCAAATTTCAACAAGTAGTGTTCAAGCTGATGAAATAGAAAAATTAATAAAAGATTTGTAAAAATATTTTAATAGAAAGAAAGTAAAAATACGCATTTGGCGTATTTTGCGTGTTGCGTGAATAGAATGATAGAATTTCAAAAAGTTGAAAAAGTTTGGCCTAACGGAAAACATGTTTTAAAAAATATAAATATAAAAATTAATGATGGGGAATTTGTAGCAGTAATTGGTTTATCCGGGGCCGGAAAAACAACATTGTTAAAAACAATTAATAAAATAAATAGCATTTCATCAGGTGAAATTATAATTGAAATTAATGATAAAGAAAAATATGAAATAAGCAAAACTAAAGGAAAAAAATTAAGAGACTTAAGAAAACACATAGGTCTTATGTCACAGGAATATAATAATATTGAAAAACAAACTGTTTTAAAAAACGTTTTGAATTCAAGAGTTGCACAAATGAATTTTTTTAGGGCTATTATTGGTTTTTTTGATAAAGATGAAAAAAGAAAAGCTTTAAGCGCTTTAGAAAAACTTAGTTTACTGGAATTTTCATATATAAGAGCAGATAATTTATCCGGTGGGCAACAACAAAGAGTTGCTTTAGCTAGAACAATAAATCAAGACCCTAAGATAATTATTGCTGATGAACCAGTTTCGGCGTTGGACCCAATTTTGGCTAATAAAGTAATGGAAGATTTTAAAAAAATTAATCTTGAACTAAATATAACAGTTATAATAAATATTCATCATATTGATTTAGCTTTAAAATATTGTGACAGAATAATTGGTTTAAAAGATGGAGAAATAGTTTTTGATGGAGATTCAAAAAAATTAAATAAAGAGAAATTAGAAGAGATTTATGGTAAATAATGACAAAGAGAATATCTAATGCATTTTTTAATCAAAAGTCTTTTAAAATAAAAAATAATTATTCAAAATCTCCAAAAAAATTATTTTATTGATCAATAACTTTATTTACATTATTTATAGTTATATTATCTTTTTTTACACTTGATTCAAAATGAATGGAATTTTTTAAAGATATGCCTAGCCTTTTTGAAAGAATAGGGGATATGTTTAAATGAGATTGAACAGATTTTAACTTAGTAAATGAAACAGGCCATTCATTTTTATATAATGCTTTTGTTTCAATTTGAGACACAGTTGTAATGGCTTTTGCAGGTACTATTATAGGAGTTATTATAGCAATACCTATTGCTGTATTAGCATCATCTAACGTTACAAGAAATAAATCTGTGAATTTTATTGCAAGACTTATATTGTCGGTATTTAGAACTATTCCTTCATTTGTTTATGCTTTAATTTTAGTTAACTATTTTGGAGCTTCAACATTTACAATAACTTTATCATTGACATTTTTTACATTTTCTATTTCAGGAAAAACTTTGTACGAAAGAATTGAACAGATCAATGTAAAAATATTTTCAACATCACAAGCTACAGGAGCTAACAAAACAGTTTCATTTAGAGCGGCTGTTTGACCACAAGTTTCTCATCATGTTCTTTCAATAATGTTTTACTCATTAGAAACAAACATTAGATATGTTTCTATTATAGCGGGTGTAACAAGAGTAGGGATTGGTCAAATGATTAATAACGCTGTAGATTATAACGAATGAAACAGGGTAGGTTTCTTGTTGTGCTTACTTATTGCCATAATATTGTTGCTAGAATTATGTATTTGACTTATTAGAAATTATATAATTGAAGATAAAGATTTTAGAATTGATGGAAAACATCAAAAACGTTTTGATGAGCAAATTAAAAAAATAAATTCGCAAAAAACAATTAGTTTTTATATAAATAATATTCTTTGTGTAAAAATAGATGAAAAAATTAAAAATTCAAAATCAGAAGTTGAAAAAAAAGAATTGCTAGTGCAAAGACAAAACATGGTATCAAAATTTAAAAAGAATTTGAACGAAAATATTAAGTTTGAAAAAGCAAATTATAAAAACCTTAAGAAAAGTAATCCTGGCAGTTTTGATCTATATTCAAAGGATTTAGAAACTGGACTTAAATTTCGAATTGATAAAATATCTCAAGCAAAACTTAAACTGGAAGTGGATAATGCTAAAAATTTAAAAATCGAAAATTTAAAAATTGAAAGAACAAAATCACACAAAGAATTTCTTGAAAATTTAACAATTGAAAAAGCTTTAAGAAGTGAGCCTAAGAGTTACATAAAAAGAATAATACTTTATTTAATTATATTTGGTTTCTTTATTTACACCTTAACATTGATTAACTGAAAACTTTCTTCAAAAGAAATGATTGAAATTACAAATAGAAATTTATTAGAAATTTTTAAAATAAATTGGTCATCATTGTTCATATCAAAAGCCAATGGAGGAAATAATAGAGCGCCTTATAGCGTTATGTATCTTTTATATGAAACTTTATCTATTGCAGTTGTTGGAACTTTTATAGGCGCAGTAATAGCATATGTATTAGGTATGTTATCATCAGAAAAAATAGTTAACAAATATGTGGCAAGATTTTTTATAGCATTAACATCAATGATAAGAGCCATTCCAACATACATTTATGCATTAATTTTTGTCATAGTTGTCGGAATGGGTCCTTTCACAGGTGTATTAGCACTTATTATGGGAACTATAGGTATGCTTACAAAATATAATAGGGAGTTATTTGATGATATAAATCAAAAAATAATTTTTCAACTTGAGGCAACAGGAGTTAACTGATTTGCCAAATTAAGATATGGAATAATGTCTCAAACATCAACAGCAGCCATGTCAAATATCATTTATAGATTTGATATAAACTTCAAAGAAGTCGCAATGCTAGGAGCTGTTGGAGCAGGTAATATGGGATATTTATTAAATTCATATTTTACAGATCAATATTTCAATGAATTTGGAGCTTTATTATTTGGTATCATTTTATTCACGTTATTAATTGAATTTATTTCAGCTTCAATAAGAAATAAACTTTCATTTGGTACTAATTTAAATTTAATTTCTTCGATAATAAATTTCGTAAATCAAAGATTTTTTTCAACTTTTAAATCAAATGAAAAACTATTAAATTTAGATGCTAAACTATCATATCAAGAATCAATGTCTTTATACGCTTATACAAATCAAACTATAATGAATAATGCAATAAGAATTAAAAAAGAAGAAAAACTTTCATTTAAAAACGCATGAAACAAAGCTTATATAGATTTCTATAACATTAGAAAAAAATATAATAATTTAATAGCTGACAGTAATATTGTTAAATTAGAAGAATTAAAATTCAAAAAATATAAAAAAGATTTTGCTTTTAAAAGAAAGGTTTGAGTTGCCGAAGTCAAACAAGAATCAAAAATGGAAATAATTAAATTTAAAAAATTACTAAAAGCATCAACGGATTTCAAAGTACGAAAAGACTTGAAAAATTCTATTAAATATTCAAAAAAGATTAGGAAATTAAAAATAACAAATATTAATTATTAAAAAATAAGAGCTTTAAAACTCTTATTTTTTGTTTAATATAACTGGAATAATTAATGGATTTCTGCGCTTTGTTTTAAAAATGTAAGGTGAAAGTGATTGTTTAATTGCTTTCTTAATTGCCCCAAAAGTTGGTTTAGAAGAATTTAATACTTCATTAATTGCTTCTGTAACAATTGTAATTGCCTCACTAATAATATTTCCTGAATCCTTTACATAAAAACTTCCACGTGAAATTATTCTTGGTGCACATAATAGTTTGTTAGTTTGCGAATCGATTGAAACAACAACTGATATTAATCCATCCTTACTTAAAATGTCACGTTCTCTAATTATATTTGAAGCATGAGCAGTCATATCTTTACCATCTACATAAATTGCATCAGCATCAACACGTTTTCCAATTTGAGCATTACCTTGTAATAATTCTAATTGATCACCATTCGCCATTACAAATCCATGCCCAGGTCTTAAGTTAACTGATTCAGCTGTTTCGATATGTTTTTTTAACATTCTGAATTCACCATGCATCGGCATAAAATAATTAGGTCTTAATAATGTAAATAATAATTTTTGTTCTTCTTGACTAGCATGACCAGAAGTATGAATTCTATTGGTTGGTGAAGATTCAATAACATTAGCACCTATTCTAGTTAACCTATTAATTAATATTTCAACATCAGCTCTATTTCCAGGAATTGGTGATGAAGAGAAAATAATAGTGTCGCCAGGAATTATTGAAATAGATTGGTGTCTATTTGTAGCAATTCTTGAAAGTGCAGCCATTGGTTCACCTTGGCTACCTGTTGAGATAATCATAATCTTATTAGCTGGATATTTATCAATATCATTAGCTTTAATAAACATTTTGTCATTAATTTTTAAGTGACCCATTTGACGAATTATTTTAATAATTCTTTCAATAGATCTACCAAGGATAACAACTTTTTTGTCATATTTATTAGCTAATTCAACAATTTGCTGAATACGGTGAACGTTAGAAGCAAAAGTTGTAATAAAAATTCTTCCTTTTGCTTTCAAGAAAAGTTTATCAATGTTTTCAATGATTCCCTTCTCACCAGGTGTATAACCTTCAACCTCAGCATTTGTTGAGTCTGACATTAAAAGTTCAATTCCTTTATCACCCATACTTGCTAATTTGCTTAATTCAGCAAAGTGTCCTAAAGGTGACCAGTCAAATTTATAATCTCCTGTTGAAAAAATATTTCCATTTGGAGTTTCCACTAGAATACCAAATGCATCTGGAATAGAGTGATTTAAAGCTGCATAACTAACACGTAAATTTTTGGTTGCTCAGATATCATCAGCAACATATTCTTTAACAATTGTTTTATCTGTTAATTTGTGTTCTTTTAATCTATCTCTAATTAAAGCAGCAGCTAATTCTGGTGCATAAATAACAGGTATATTAACTTGTTTAACTAAATAGTGTATTCCACCAATGTGGTCCTCATGTCCATGAGTAATAAATAATGCTTTAATTTTTGACTCATTTTCTTTTAAATATGAATAATCAGGAATAACGGCGTTAATTCCTAACATTGAATCATCAGGAAATTTAACTCCTGCGTCAATCATGATAATTTCATTTTCATGTTCTATGCAGTAAGTGTTCTTACCAATTTCTTCAAGGCCACCCAAAGCAAACACTTTAGTTGGTGATTCAGTTTTAATATATTTTCTTTGAACTTCTTTTTGTTTAAAAACAAAAGGTTCAAAATCTTCTTTTTCAATAATTTGATTTGTAGAAGCAATTTTTTCCTTTTCCATTTTTCCTCCATTTATATAAAATAAACATACATAAACATAACTTATGTTTTGACTATTAAATTTTTTTCCAATTGATTAATTAAAATATTATGATTTAACATTCAAATATGTATTTTGCTTTTTTGTTAAATTGATATTATCACAAATTAAAGGATAACTCAATCATCACCAATAAACTCAGGATCTTCATTATTTATGTGATCATAGTATAAATTACCAATATTATGATCCATTTCATGTTGGAAAACAATAGAACGGTAATCTTTAAGTTTTAACTCAACTCATTCTTTTCTTAATCAATCAAATCCTTTAACAGAAATTATTCATGCTCTTGGAACTATTCCGTGCTTATCTTCATCAACGCTTAAACAACCTTCGCCTTCTTCAAGAGCAGCTAATCTTGAAGACTTAGCGATGTATTCAGTATTGATCATTGCATATTCTTCAATTTTGTCATTAGGTAAATTAAATCTGATGTAAAACATGTCTTTATTGATTCCAATTTGTGGAGCAGCTAATCCGACAGCAGGTCTTAAATAGTCTTCTTTGCCTTCGTAGTTAAATTTTTCATCTTGACTAGCAACAACAAAATCAATTAATTTTTTCATTGTTAATTCTTCGTCTTCAGTTAAATTATTAACATCAGCAACTTTTGAAGAAACAGATCTAATAATTTCTTTGTTGTCATCTTTTGTAAGTCAGTTGTTTGAAGGTATTTCAGTTTGTAATAAATAATTTTTAATGCTCATTTTATTCCTTTCATAATTTAAAAATTTGTTATATTTTTGCTTTTTTAATATTATATATGAAATTTATTTCAAAAATTATTGCATGTACTGATAAGTAGTTAAAAGAATAAATAACAAAAAAATACCTTTTAGTGTAAAATATATATAGTTATATTCAAGAGAGGTGAAAGAATGTTAGTTTCATTTATTATATCTAGTCAAGCTAGAGAAGAAAAATTATTTAAAACAATTAATACACTAAAAAAACAAACTAATGATTCATATGAGCTAATTATAATAGTTGATGAACCAAACATAGAAAAAGAAGCTATGGATTTTGTTAGAGATCAGTTTATTGAAAATGATAAAATTATGTTAATTTTTAATTCTAAGGGTCAAGGAGAATCTCTAAATTGAAACAATGGAATTGAACTAGCTCGTGGAGAGTATGTTTCATTCTTAAAAGAAGGAGATTTAATTAATGAAAACTATGTTCAAAAAGTTCAAGACATTATTGAATCAAGTGAAAACAAAATAGATTTAATTGAAGTTCAATATGAACAATCAAATTTATTTGAAGGTGAAACACAACCTTTATTAGAAACAGATAGATTATATGACTTACAAGAAAATAAAGAAGTTTTTGCTTACATAACACAAGAAATATATGGTAAATTATTTAGAAGTAAATTTATTAAAGACTTTAGAATTACTTTCAAAAAAAATGTTAGATTTGACATGTTATTCTTATTCATGTCACTTGCTCATTCAAGAAACTTTTACTTATCAGGAGATGTTTTATTTAAGCACAAAGTTTCTGTACCAAAATACTCAATCTTTGATATTGTTAACCAATGACCTCATGTTCTAAATTACTACAGAAGAATAGGAACATACAAAGAGTTTAAAGATCAATTAAACTATGCAGCTAACTACTGTATGGCTTATAACTTCTTGGACTTATCAAAAAGAATTAAAAATCCTGTCATTAACAAAAAAGCTATTTTATTTGTTAATACAAAACTTGATAGAAAAGTTAAAGAATTCACTACGCAGAATGCAATTTTCTTAGAAAACGCAAATCCAGACTTCACAATCAGAATGGAAAATTTCAATGGCTTTATTAATGAACAACTTAAAAAAATAGGATAGTTGCTATGTTAGAAGTAACAAAAACTGTTGATATAAATTATGAATTATCTAAGGTAGAAAAAAATGCATTAAAGGAAAATGAATTTTATTTACCAAGTTTATGAAAAGTATTTTTCGCAAGACTTACAGATTTAATTATTAGTTCCTTATTATTTTTGATTTTAGGATATATTTTTAAAGATCAAGCTAAGGAAGGCAATTGAATATTTTTATTTATAATTTTTTCAACAGCTTTAATATGAAATTTTTCCTACTTTGTTTTATTTCCCTATTTATTAAAGGGTAAAACAGTAGGAAAAATTATTTTTAAAATAAAGCTAGTGAAATTTAAGGTAGATGAAAAAATAAAATTTAAAGATGTATTTCAACGCGAATTATGATTTATTATAATGCCTTGGTGCTTATTATATTTAGGTAATATTTTATTTTTATTCTTAATGATGAAATATGATAAAACAAAAAATGGTGTTTATCTTAATTTAGGATATATTATTTATCAATTAAATTATTGAATTTTTATGATTTGAAATGTAGCGGTAGGATTATCAATTAAACTTCAAAAAAATCATCAATCATCAGTGGACATGAAAAACAAAGTAATTGTTGTTTTAGAAAAATCAAAACAAATAAAAAGATATCCAAAAATTTCAACCAAATCTGTTATGCAGGAAACACCTGGTAAATTTAATGAAGAAATATTGAATCAAATTGGTAATTCTGAAGAAAAAGAATTTTACAGTTCAATACAAGTTGATAAGCCAAGTCTGACTGAGAATTTAAAACTTGAAAAGAAAAGTAAAAAACAAATTGAGCAAAAAGAAAAAGGAGAAAGCCATGAATAATTTATTAATTCAATTAAATGAACAACAATTGGCGGCTGTAACAATTACAGATAAACCATTGCGAATAGTTGCAGGAGCAGGTTCAGGAAAAACTAAAGTTATTACAACTAAAATTGCATATTTAATTGAAGAATTAAAAATGGCTCCATATAAAATACTTGCCGTTACATTTACAAATAAAGCAGCTAGAGAAATGCGAGATAGAGTTGCAAAAATCGTGCCTGATTTAACAAGTAATCCTCATATTTCAACATTTCATGCTTGATGCTCAAGAGTTTTAAGAGAAGATTTTGAACTAATTGGACTAAATAAAAACTTTTTAATCATTGATCAAGGAGATCAAATTGCAATAATTAGAAGCTTAATAAATGAGCACTTTAGTAATTTAACAGAATTAAAAAAATATACAGAGAAGAAAATAATTTACAGAATAGGAAATTGAAAAAATGATCTAATTTCACCAATTGAAGCAATGGAAGAATGCTACAGTGGGCTTGAAAGAGCAATTGCAACAATATATCAAAAGTATGAAGAATACTTGAAAACAATAAATTCAATTGATTTTAATGACTTACAAGTATTGGTATTTAAACTTTTCAATGAGTATCCTGAAGCTCTTGAAAAATGAAGAAATAGATACGATTATGTTATGGTAGATGAGTTTCAAGATACAAATGATTTACAATTTGATTTAATTAAGTTTTTAACAAGAGAAAAAAACAATTTAACTGTTGTTGGAGACCCAGATCAAACTATTTATTCATGAAGAGGAGCTAAAGTAGATATTATTTTAAACTTTACAAAAGCTTTTTCAAATGGGGTAAGTATTACGCTAAATCAAAATTATAGATCAACTCAAAAAATATTAGATTTAGCAAATGATTTTATTAATAACAACAAAAATCGTGAGGCAAAAGATATTTTTACAAATAATGTTTCAGGTGATTTACCTACAGTTAAAGAATGCGAAACAAGAAATGACGAAGCAAGATATGTGACATTAAAGATTAAAGAATTAATTAGTGAAGGATATGAATATAAAGACATTTTTGTTTTATACAGGCTTAATGCATGATCACAAGAATTTGAAAAAGAATTTCAAAATAATAAGATACCTTTTCAATTAATTGGTGGAATTCGTTTCAAGGACAGAAAAGTTATTAAAGAGGCAAATGCGTTCTTAAGAACATTAGCTACCCAAGACCAACAGGCTGTTGAAAGAGTTTTAAAAAGTATTCCAAAAGTTGGAGATGTAACAATTAAGAAGCTTAAAGAAAAAGCAGATGATATGAATGTGTCTCTTTATGATTTAATTGTTAACGAAGATGAATTGCATATTAATCAAGTCTCAAAGCATTTAACAACAATAAGAAATGTGCTTTCAAAATCTGTTGATGTTTACAAAGAAAGCAAAAATATTAGAATGACATTACAATATATGCTTGTTGAATCTGGTTATATGCAAAAATTAATTGATACAGAAAAAAAAGAAGATATAAGCTACATTGAATCATTATATGATCAATTAGAAAATTTTGATAAATCTTATCAACCAGCTGATCCTGAAGAAGGCTCAACTGAAAAAATAGTTTCTTACTTGCAAGAGGAAGCTTTATTAAATTCTGACGCAGATGACATTGAAGCTCAAAAAGTAACTTTATTAACAGTGCATGCAGCAAAAGGTTTAGAAAATAAAGTTGTTTTTGTCGTTGGATTAAATCAAGATGTTTTTCCTGGAAGATTATCAGCTAACTCTGCTAAGGAAATAGAAGAAGAACGTAGAACATTATATGTAGCTATTACTCGTGCTGAAGAAAAAGTGTTTATTACATACATAAAAGGAGAGTTTTCATTTATTTCTCAATCAGAATTAGCACCATCAAAATTCATTAAAGAGTTTAATCAGGATTTATATCACTTTGAAGGTAAGTATCAAAAAAGTTCAAATCCATTTGCAAACATGAGCCACCTTGGAAAAACAAATTCAAGTGTACAAAATAAAGCAACTATAGGTTATGAAAAAAATGATATCATCGAACATATGATTTTTGGAGATGGTGTAATTGTTGAAATAAATGGACAAACTATGAAAGTAGCTTTTAGTTCAAGTTATGGAATTATGCCTATATCAGTCAATGATGCAACTATATCAAAGAAAAATTAATTTAGTAAGAATTGTTAAAAAAGAAAACTTATTGTTATAATTATAATGTATTAAAAAATACAGGAGGAAATTTAAATGGCACAATTTACAGCAGTTATTACTGACAAAATTGGATTACACGCAAGACCAGCAACTGCAATTATTTCTGCAGCTTCTAAATTTGAATCTGATGTTAAAATTGTTTCAGGATCAAAAACTGGAAATTTAAGATCAATTATGAATATCTTATCAATGCAAATTAAAAGTGGTGACGAAGTTACTATTATTGCTGAAGGTTCAGATGCTGATGCAGCTGTTGCAGGAATTAAAGAAGCAATGATTTCAGCAGCATTAATTGAAGGTTAATAAAAAATTAATTAAAATTGCTTTAAGCAATTTTTTTATATGTTTTAATTAATTAGACAAAGATAAAAAGGAGAAACATGAAAGTAAAAATAAATAAATTTAAAAAATTTATGAAATCAACATTTAATAAAGTTAGATTTGATGATGAATTACCACAAGAAGTTAAATTTAAGTTTAATGTTTTTAATCCTTTAATTGATGGAATAATATTTGCTAGTTCAGTTTTATTTGTGCCATTAATAATTCTAATAATTTTAAAATTCACAGTAAATGCAAACACAATTGATGATACTCAAAACATTATAAATCTTGTATTTGTTTCAGTTCAGATCATTTGTTCAGCAATTGGTTGTTTTATCTTGTATAAAAGAGATAATGAACTTTTCACAAGAACAAATGCATTTGGTATATATGCTTTTATTGTCTTACCATTTTTATTTGTGATTATATTAGGTTCTTTAATTTTAGGTCTATCTGGCTTAAGTGGTAATAAGGTTGCCGCACAATTTGTATCAGTGACACTGCAAATAATTGCTGAGATAATTGTTGGAATAATATTGTTCATAAAAGTGCCTTTTTTAAAAGATAGAATTTTTTTAACTTTAAAAAAAGAATGGAAAAGAGTTTTAATAATAGTTTTAATAATGACTACAATTTTATTTGGAACTTCTTATGCTTTAAGTTTTATTGAAACACAAACAGCTAACCAATCTGCGCTTGAAGATATTTACAAAAATTCTTCAATGACAGTCAAAGTTTTTTACTCAATTTTACTATTCATTTTTAGTGTTATAGTAGCACCAATGGTTGAAGAACTAGCATTTAGAGATTCAATTTTTACAGGGGTTGGTAATAAATGATTTGCAATGATAGTTTCATCACTAGCATTTGCTATGGTTCACGTAGGCATGGGTGATGTAGAAAACATTTATATTTATTTGATACCAGGAATTATCTTATCAGCAACTTTTATTTACACAGAAGGTAATGTAACCTATACATGATTAGTTCACTTAGGATCAAACCTTATTACTTTTATTTTAATGATCGCAGGGAGAAACTAATGAACAAATTTATTGCAAATCAAAATGATGATAACCAAACATTATTTAAGTTCTTAAAAAAGAACTATAAAACAACACCACTTTCAGTTATTTACAAATGACTAAGAAAAGGTGATATTAAAATTAACAATAAAAGAATTAAGGATAAAGATTACTTAATTAAAACTAACGATGTAATTGTAGTTTATGATAACAATAAACCAGTATTAAGAGATGATTTCAAAAAATTATCAAATTATGATATTGATGTTATTTATGAAGATACAAATTTATTAATAGTTAAAAAACCATATAATGTTGAAGTCCATTCACCAGTTAAAACAAGTATGGATGATATTGTTAAAAATTATTTATTTGATACAAAACAATATAATCCAAGTGAAGAAAATTCATATGTAATTAGTCATATTCATAGATTAGATAAATTAACATCAGGTTTGATAATGTATGCCAAAAACAAGCAAACTCATGATATTATGGTTGAAGCAATTCAAGACAAAGATAAAATTGAAAAATATTACCGTTGTAGAATTGATGTTCCAGTTACTGAAAGTTTAGTTGCTAAAGGATGAATCAAATATGATCCTATTATTCAAAAATCAGTTTTTAGCGAAGAATTTAGATCAGATTATAAAGAAGCAACAACAATATTTAATGTTGTTAGTTTAGATGTAACAAATGAACAAACAGAATTAGAAGTTCAAATTCTAACAGGTAGAAAACACCAAATTAGAGCTACTTTAGAATACTATGGAGCATCTATCATTAATGACTCAAGATACTCAGGAACAATTATTAACAATAATAAAATGATTTTCTTATTTGCTAATAAATTAGTGTTCAATGGATTTGAAGGAAATTTAGAAAATCTAAATGGTAAAATTATAGAAATAGAACCAACCTGATAAGAATAAGGAGGTGGAAAAATGCAACTTGAAGCTACAGCTACAGATAATGTTGTTTTAAAGACATCAGCAAGAACAAGTGTGTGAAGTGCGCTAGTTGGAGTTGCTATTTCCTTAACTAATACTATTATTCAAATTCTTATGATTTATTGAATCTTGAGTGCTTATGGTACTGAGTTTAACGGGTTCGTAAGAATTTCTATGTCAGTTGCTATTATCGGTGGTACTTGTGAAGGTGCACTTGGAGTAACTACGGTTATTTTAATGGCTAAACCAATTATGGAAAAGGATTGAATTACAGCAAATGAGTCTTTTTCTACAGCAAAAAGAAAGTATCGTAATAAACTTTGAAGTGGATTACTATTTGTAACATTAATTTCAATTTTATATCCACTTGAAATTGCTCTTGCTCCTCATTTTTTACAGGGTGATGATATTATAAGCGGTCTAACTGCTCCAACTCAAAATGCTACTATTCATTTATGAGAACTAGGTTTTGTTTGTTTCTTTTTTGGTTTTAAACAAGTAGTTAGTTCTTCCATTTTTGGTATTTATGAAAATGTTCTTGAAGCTGATAAGCAAAATTATTTAAGAAGGGCTATTATACTTTTTACAGATGTGATTGTTTACATGTTAATCATTTCGCTATTAAGTTGAATTAACTTTAAAGGTGTTTACATAAGTCCTGTATTAGTATTTTTGCCAATTGTTATTTACCCGTTTATTCGTGGTTTCATGATAATGTTTTATGTAAAAAGAAAATACCCATGAATTAAGTTTTACTCTGATTTTAATGATCATAACTTAGTTAGAAAATCATCAAAGTTATTCTTCTCTTCATTAGGAATTAATATTTTAATGAACGCTGATATTATTATTCTTTTGGTTGTTTTAGGAACATCAGGACTTAAAACAACATCTATGTTATCAATATATATGATTGTTGGTATCAACATTAGAATCATTATGTTGAATTTTATTGTTTCTTTTAGAGAATATTTTGTTTCTCAAATTTTAAAAGAAGGAAGAATTGAATGAAAAACATATACGAATTATGAACTTTATACATACATTGTAGCTGCTTTTAGTTTTGTTATGATTTCTATATTAACTCCATTTGTAGCAACAGGTTTATTTGGAAATGTAATTGCAAAAGATTTTAATGAAACTGATGTTAGTGCAATTTATCAAGCACAAGCTTTGAAATATATCTTCTCAGGACAGGAATTTTCAATTCTATTTGGCTTATCAACAAGTGCAATTATTATAGTTCAAGGACAATATGTTTTAGTTCAAGCAAAAGGTGTTGAAAAAAGAACGACAAAGTGATTAAACTTAATTGCTATTTGATATTTAATTACAGCTAGTTTAACTTTGGTTTTGTTATATTTCTTTGCATTTAAATCAGGAACTGTAGATAATTGAATTTCACGAATGATTAGATATTTTTATATTATTAAACTTATATTTATAATGTTCACGTATTTCTTTTTGTGGTCATTTACTTGAACACACATTACTTATAATTCATCATTAAAAAATGTAATACCAAATTTTATATTTTTATTAGTGCCTATTATTTCAACTTCGATATTTATTAATTATGGATTAAGTAAATTCGCTTTAATTAATATAACTAGTGAAGTTGTAGGTGAAAAAATTAAAGTTGATGTTGGAGCAATATCTATTCCAACAATTATTAGTGTATTAGCTATAACAGCAATAACAAGTTTACCGATTTGTATTATTTTGCCACTAATATTTAGACCAAAAATTGGATTAAACATTATAGTTAACTTGCCTATTGTTAAACAAATTGTTCAAAAAAATAGTAGCAAACTTAAAATTGCTAGATTCATTGATGCTGGTATAAATGCTGAAGAAGAAGCAGACCAAAACAATCAGATAATTAAATCTTTATATGATCAAATCGAAGAAAACAATGAAGTTATTGACAATGAAAGTTATTTTGAAAAAAGATATAAGTACAAAAATACACCTAAGGTTTATACTTTAAAAGCTAACGAGAAACCAACAAATAATGCTAAAAGTAAAAAATAACTCTATATCTTAAAATAAGCCCTTTAAAAATTGGGCTTTTTTTGCTATAATTTTAAAAGTTGATTATTTAACAAAGTTAATAGATATTCAATCACAAGTGAGAATTCATTTACCCAGTGCCCAAATTAGTAAAAAGGGTGGTAGTGTTCGAATCACTTGGAAGCCTAACAAATACAAAAAAAGAAGGAGTACAAACATGGCATACAAAGAAGTAACAAGAGATGAATTATCTGCTGCTGGTGTTCAATATGGTCACCAAACAAAAAGATGAAATCCAAAAATGGCACCATTTATTTATGGGTCAAAATCAAAAAACCACGTAATTGACTTAGAAAAGACTTTAATTCAATTAAGACAAGCTGAAAAATTAGTTCAATCAATCGGAGCTAAAGGTGAAAAAGTTTTATTCGTAGGAACAAGACGTTCAGCTAAATTAGCTGTTAAGGAAGCTGCATTAAGATCAGGTAACTACTACGTTAACCAAAGATGATTAGGTGGAACTTTAACAAACTTCAAAACAATTGTAAAAAGAATCAAAGCGTTATGAGAAATTGAAGAATCAGAAAAAAATGGACAATTAGCTTTAAGAACTAAAAAAGAACAAATATTAATTTTAAAAGAAAAAGCTAACTTAGAAAAATCATTAGGTGGAATCAAACAAATGCGTAAATTACCTGCTGCATTAATTGTTGTAGATCCTAAATCAGATGAAATTGCTGTTAAAGAAGCAATCAAGTTAAACATTCCAGTAATTGGACTATGTGACACAAACGTTGATCCAGATATCGTAACTTTACCAATTCCTGCAAACGATGATTTACAAGAATCAGTAAACATTATGATCAACGCTTTAGTTGACGCATTCGCTGATGGAGCTAACTTAAAATTAGCACCTTCAGTTTTAAAAACAGTTGTTGTTAAACGTGAAAGAACAGAAGGCGAAAACAACTACTCAAACAACAGAAGTTGAAATAGACCTGAAAAAACAAATAACTAATAAAATAAACTAAAACCAAAAGGAGAAAACATATATGGCTGTAAACGCACAATTAATTAAAGAATTAAGAGAAATTACACAAGCTGGTATGATGGACTGTAAAAAAGCTTTAGAAGCAACAGATGGAAACATCGATGACGCTATCGTTTGATTAAGAGAAAACGGATTAGCAAAAGCTGCTAAAAAATCAGACCGTGTAGCTGCTGAAGGTGTAGCTTTAGCTAAAGAAGACAATAAAAAAGTTGTTATTCTTGAAGTTAACTCAGAAACTGACTTCGTTGCTCAAAACGAAAAATTCATCAGCTTAATTGATGAAATTGCTAATGTATTATTGGCATCAGATGCAAAAACTTTAGAAGAAGGATTAGCATTAACAACAAATTCAGGTGAAACAATTGAACAAGTATTAGTAAATGCTACAGCAACAATTGGAGAAAAAATTCAATTAAGAAGATTTACTTTAATTGCTAAAGAAGCTGGAAATACAACTACTTTATACAACCATGCAAACAAAAGAGTTTCAGTTGCATTGAACTTTAAAGGAACACTTGATGCATCAGACGCATATAACTTAGCTATGCACGTTGCAGCAATGAGCCCACAATACAAAAGCATGGAAGAAATCCCTGCTGAATTTAAAGAATCAGAATTTAGCATCATTAAAGCTGAAGCTAAAGAAGATCCAAAATTACAAGGTAAACCTGAAAATGTTTTAGAAAACATTTTAAAAGGAAAATTATCAAAACGTTTATCAGAAATTAGTTTAGTAGACCAACAATATGTTGTTGATGAAAGTTTCAAAGTAGGGCAATTTTTAGAATCTAAAAAAGTAACTTTAATTGACATGATAAGATATGAAGTTGGAGAAGGAATTGAAAAAGTAGTTACTGACTTTGCAAGTGAAGTAGCTGCTCAATTAGGTAACTAATTATGAGTTCAAAATTTTTAATTATGAGCATTGTGTTAATTGGTATTTCATTACTATTATTATTAACACTTGCATTCTATTACTATCAGTTTAGAAAATTAGATACTAAGTCAAAAAAATATGGTTTAGTTTTACCAATCATTACAGTTTCTTTAATTTCAATTAGTGAAATTATGGGAATTATTACAGCTGTAATTTATAAGCCAGATCTTTTAAACTCAAATACAGGCGCAATAATTACAACAGTTATTGGAATGATTTGTATAGCTGGTTCAGTTATTTCATTATTCTTTTTCATTCCATATTATGGGGTTGCATTAACAAAAGATTCAATTAACTTAATTGGAGAAAAAATTGATAATAAAAACATTGTTAAAATTATTAGTGATACTAGAACACCATATATTTTCGTTTTTTATAAACAGGGTAAAAGAGTAATAAAAAAAGTTAAATTTAGTACAAAAATGGTTGATGCATCATTCTTTGATGAAAAAATCATAGGTATTAAAGTTGATAGCGAAGATGCATTAGCATATCATAATAAATCAATTAGAAATAAATAGTTTAAAGCATTCTTAGGAGTGCTTTTTTTATTAGTGTTTTTGGGTATAATAAATAAGATGAATGAGGTATTTTAAATGAAATATAAATATAGTACAGTTTTATTAAAACTTAGTGGTGAAGCTTTAAAAAGCGAAAATGAAATTTACAACAAGGAAAAATTAGAAGACATTGCTAAACAAATTGTTGAATTAGCAAAAAATGGATTAAAATTAGGAATTGTTATTGGTGGAGGAAATATCTGAAGAGGTAAACTTGGAACTGATATTGACATGCCACAAATTAATGCTGATTACATGGGAATGTTAGCAACAGTTATGAATGGTCTAGCTTTAGAATCAACTATCAAACGTTTAGGTTATGACAAGGTTAATGTTTATTCATCTTTACCAATTGAAACAGTGACAGATGATTATAACTTTAAAAGAGCTAGATTAAAAATGAATGAAGGTTACATTTCAATTTTTGTTGGAGGTACAGGATTTGCTTATTTTACAACAGATACTAATTCAGTAATTCGTGCAATCGAAATTGATGCTGATGCAGTATTAATGGCAAAAAATGGAGTTAAAGGAGTTTATGATTCAGACCCAAATTTAAATCCTAATGCCAAATTTTATGAAAAATTAACTCATCGTGAAATAGCTGATAAACAATTACGTGTAATGGATTTAACAGCAGCAACATTAGCAAAAGACGCAAAACTTCCAATCGAAGTATTTGACATGCAAGGACCAAATAACATTATTAAAGTTATGGAAGGTTCTTTAGAATCAACAATCATAGAAGAATAGGAGAAATAAATATGGATGAAATTTTATTATTAGCAGAGCAACAAATGGAAGACACAGTTGCTGCGTGACAAGATCACATTAAAACAATTAGAACAGGTAGAGCAAGTGCTACAATGTTAGATAAAGTTATGGTTAACTACTATGGAACTCCAACACCAGTTAATCAAACTGCTCAAATCTCAACACCAGAACCTCAACTATTAGTAATTAAACCTTGAGATAAAAGTTTAATTCAAGAAGTTGTTGCAGCAATTAACAAATCAGACTTAAACTTAAATCCAATTTCTGATGCTGAAGTTGTAAGAATTAATATTCCTGCATTAACAGAAGAAATTAGAAAAGATTTAGTTAAAAAAATGAATAAAGAATTAGAAAACTTTAAAGTTCGTATTAGAAATATTCGTAGAGATTCAATTGATACAGCTAAAAAAGACAAATCAATTAGTGAAGATGTTGTTAAAGGCATTGAAGCTGACGTGCAAAAATTAACAGATTCAAATATCAAAAAATTAGATGAGATATCAAAAATTAAAGAAAAAGAATTAATGTCAATATAGAGATAAAACATTTGTTCGACAAATGTTTTTTCCTTAGAAAGGGAAACAAAATGGATAACATAATTAATATAGTTAAAGATGACTTAAAAACAATAGCAAAAAAAATAAATATAACAAAGGAACCAATTGTTGAAATAAACAAAAATAATATTGATAGTCATTTTTCTACAACTCTTGCTTTAATGAGTGCAAAAGAACTAAAACAAAATCCTGTTCAATTAGCAGAAACTATTAAACAAGAATTAATGCAAAAAGATTATTATGATCAAATTGAAATAGCAGGACCTGGTTTTATTAACATTAAACTAAAAACAAAATTACTTTCAAGAGCTATTAAAAACATAACAACTTTAAAAGAAGCATATGGTAAAAATAAAAGTAAAAATGAAATTATAAACATTGAATATGTTTCAGCAAACCCTACAGGATATTTACACGTTGGGCATGCGAGAAATGCTGTAACTGGTTCTGTATTAGAAGAAGTTTTAAAATTTGATGGTTATGAAGTGCAAACTGAATATTATACAAATGATGCAGGAAATCAAATTAATATTTTAGCTGTTACTGTTTTTGTTCATTATCAATGAGCACTAGGAATTGAAGCGGAGAAACCAGTTAATACTTATGGTGGAACTTTCTATGATGATTTAGCTAATACTTTGATTGAAAAATATGGAGATAAATTTAAAAATTTAACTTTTACAGAAACTGCAATTTCTGATGATGAAGTTCATCAAATTTTTAGAAAAGAAGCTACAGAATATTTCTTAGCTGAAATTAAAAAACAATTAAAAGATTTTGGAGTTGTAATTGATCACTATTCAAGTGAACAAGAAATGTACGATACAAATCAAATTGAAAAACTTTTAGAAGAATATAAGGAAAAAAATGCAACCTATGAAGCTGATGGAGCTTTATGATTAAAAACAACTGAATTTGGTGATGACAAAGATCGTGTGTTAATTAAAAAAGATGGTTCCTTAACATACATTGTTCCAGATTTAGCAACACATAATATCAGAATTGATAGAACCAAAGCTGATGTACTAATTAATATTTGAGGTGGGGACCACCATGGTTACATTCAAAGAATGAGAGCTGGTTTACAATTATTAGGTCATAATCCAGACATTTTGGAAATTGAAATGGTACAAATGGTAAGATTGATCAAGGACGGTCAAGAATACAAAATGAGTAAAAGAAAAGGAACTGCTGTTTGATTAGTTGATATTATGGAAATGGTTGGAAAAGATGCTTTAAGATATATGTTAGCATCTAAATCAAGTAGTTCACATATGGACTTAGACTTAGACCTAGTTCAACAAAAAAATGCAACCAACCCAGTTTACTATGCACAATATGCAACAGCAAGATGCCATTCAATTTTAAATCAAGCTGAACAAAAAAATATTAAAGCTAATTTAGAAGAAACAAATTTATTATCAAATAAAAAAGAAATAGAATTATTATTAACTTTAGATAATTTTAACCAGGTAATTCAAATGGCTGCTAAAAATAGAGCGCCACAATTAATTTGTGAATACATTCAAACTGTATGTAAACAATTCCATTCATACTATGCAGATACAAAAATTCTTGATGAAAAAGATTTACCAATAAGTGAAGCAAGACTAGGATTAGTTTTAGCAGTTTTACAAGTATTAACTAATGCTTTCACTATTATTGGTGTTAGTGCTTTAGAAACAATGTAATATGAATAATTGAGATTTAATTATTGTAGTTCCTTTAATTATTATTTTAGGATTAGCATTTTTATATTTTCTTTATAAAAAACAAAATTTTGAAAAGAAAATATTTTGGTTTTATACTCAAACATTAATTGTTTGAGTTACTAATGCAATCTTAATTCAAGAAAACTCAAATGTATTAACTGATGCTTTTGATAAGATGCCATCAGCAACAGTTGTGGTTTTACTATTATTTGGTAGTTCAATGTTGTTTGCAATTCTACTTAAACCTTTTGCAACGTGAATAACCGGAAAAATAAGAAGCAGAAACATTTGAATAAGAGCTTCAATTTTAGCTTCAATTCTTGCTTCTCTGTTATTATTTATTCCTTCAAATGATGCGGCTTGATTTAAAGTAATAATTATCTTGCAAGCAATTATATTAGGTATTAGTATTTCATCACAGAGTTTATATTTCCTATATTTAAATGAACAAAAATATAATAGACTATTTGCATTAAAAGTTTCTTTTGCTATTGGATTTGTAATTACATTTGCAACTTTTATAGGTAACTGAATTTTAAATATTAATAATTTTGTTACAGATAAAATAATTGTTTTGAATATTGTAACCGTTATTCTTTTGTTATTGTCATTATTAATTAGTTTTAAAAATGGTTCAGAGAATAAAAATAAAATTGGAGAGTTCAGACTAGTTTTAAAAGAAGAATTAATAAAATACTCAAAATCAACATTAGTAAAATTAATTATACTTACTTTAATATTAGGTATTATTTATGGTTTTATACAATCCCCAATATTTAGAATGTACTTTGTGGCTAATTCAAAAATTGGCAATGATAATCAAAAATGACTTGAAGCATTAGATAGAAAATACCAAGCATTATTTATTTTTGGTCAGTTTGTAATAGGATATACATTATATAAAATTATGCTACCTAAAATAGGTGTGAAAAATTTAATTTTTGCATTGATCGTTATTTCAGGTTTAACATTGTTAATTTCAACATTTGTTATTAATTCAGTATGAATAATTATTTCAAACTTAATTTTTGGTTCTGCATATTTTGTTTTATTCTACATGTGATTTGCTTTTGCAATTATGTGAAACTATCGTGCATCAAAAGGTATACCAGTTACAGGCTTTATAGCTTCAGCATTGCTGCTTGGACAATTTTTAGTTATTTTCATTTTTAATTCTTTTATTTATACAAAAACAGGTTTATTTACATATCAATCAATCCAATCAATTATTGCTGAAACAAATATTGAAAATATTATTGCATTTGAAAATAACTTAAAAAAAGTTATTAGAATAACAGCTGCATCATTATTTTTTATTAATAGTATTTATTTATTCTTAACAGTATTGTGAATAGATCAAGTGATTGCAGAGTTCATTGACTATGCAAATATTAAACATATTTTTTCAGAATATGAAAAACAATCTGTAGAGAAAAAAATTAATTCAAGAATTATTATTGAATAAGGAGAAATCATGAAAAACAATTTAGAGAAATTAGATAAAATTAAAATTAATGAAAAACTAAATAATAAAGTTTTTCGTGATTTTATTAAGTATTTTGAAAATAAAAATAAGCAAAAAATAAGCAAAAAACTTTTAACTGAATTTGAAACAATAGTAAATAAAATAGCAACATATAATGATCATAAATTTGTTAAACAATCTGATTTATTTGGAATGTTGTTTATACAACAAAATGAAATAGAAGATTTTTCAGAAAAATTCAAAGAAGCAATTAGAGAAACAATGTTTAAAGAAGTTATTAATTATCAAACATTAAATTCAAACTTAAAAGATGAATTTGAAATAAAGTATAATGAAAAGTCTTTAACAAAAGAAGAAAAAGAACATGCCTCTAAATTAGTTAAATGGATAAGAAAACAAGTTGAAATATTTTCAAATGAAAAACTAATCAATGAAAATCCTCAATTAGAAAATCAAATAACTGGCGAATTAACAAAAGAGTTTTTTAAAGAGCAAAATGAAATCTTTATTAAAATTTATAAATGACATGCAAATGTATTTGAAGTAATGGCTAAATAAAACAAGAAGGGAGAAATTATATGAATGAATTAAAACTTAATGAGCATTGTGAAAAAATAAAGCAATTAATTAAAATTGTTAAAAACAAAAGAATTAAACAATCCGAGGCCGACGATATATTATTTTTTATAGGTAATATGATTGACGAAGTAATTTTAAAAGATTCAACAATTTCTCATAGATTAAATATTAATTTAGTTAAAAATAATCGAATTCTTGAAATTGACATAAAGCCAAATAAAATTATTCCTTCAACAAAAGATACGCATGAGTTTTTATATCTTTTAAAAACGTTGCTTTCACTAATGACAATTAAAAATTATTTTTTTAATTTTTACATTTATTCAGAAATTAAAATGATTGTTAATTATTACATAAACAAATCAACAAAAAGTAAATGTTATGATAGTGTTAATGAGCGTTTTGCAATTAATGAATTAGAATTTCATGATCAGTTAGTGATGTATAAATATTTATATTCAATTTTTGACAAATTGATGTTTATTAACGTTTTTCTTGTTAATAAGTATAACCTTAAAACCATTGACATAAAGAGCAATTATATTTTTACAAAAGATTTTGATTCTGTATCAATGCCTTTATTTAAAACAACAGTTAGAAAATTAGCTTTTGCTGAATATTTAAAAACATTAAACAAATCTGTATCTTTCCATTATATTAGAAAGTTAAGGAATAATCTTGAGCATTCTTTCACAGATCCCAAATCAAAATATAATATAGCATTAGAAACTGAATTACTTTTTATTTTAGTATCAAGAACATTAATCCAAATGCATAGAGATTTAAAAAATGATGGCGAATTAATAAAATTAATAAAGTTAAATCAAGTTAATAAATAGGAAAAAAGGGTCAATTTATTATAAAATAATAAATAACTAAGGAGAAATAACATGCAACATTGAGACGAATTAAACATTTCCAATTTCTCAGGTCCCTTGGACTTGCTATGAAATATGGTTAAGGATAAAAAAATTGATATTTTTGAAATTAACTTAAGTGAAATAATTGATCAGTATTTAAAATACATTGAAAGCCAACAAAAATTAGATATTGAATTAGCAAGTGAATACTTAGTTATGGCTGCTCAAATGATCGAAATGAAATCAAGAATTTTGCTTCCAAAAGACGAAGAAGAATTGCAAGATGAGTTTATGTTTGAAGATTTGCTTGAACAAATTAATCAATATGGACAAATTAAAGAAGTTAGTGAGTATTTTTACAATAAGCAAGAAGAATATTTAAACACTTACTCAAAACCAAAAACTAAAAAATCATTCGTTCAATCAATTGCTGATAGAAATGACGAATTAATGCTTGATCCTTTAAATATAGGTATTGATGAGTTTGCTGATATCTTTCAATCTATATTACAAAGAGCACAAAACTTTAATGATGATTTTGAATATGATGAAAGCATGCTTTTAGAAGACGCATACGCACCAATTCAAAATGAAATTATTTCACCACAAGTAATTGCTAGATCAATTGTTGATGTTATGAAAACAAATAAACACAAAGAATGAAAGCTTGAAGAAGTTATTAGTGGATATGAATTAAATTTAATTAACTTAATTTCCACTTTTTTGGCTGTATTAGATATGGTTAGACATCAAGTTGCAGTTATTAACCAAAAAAATGACACGTTGGAATTTAGATTTACTTCAGAAGCTTTAGCTGACGAATCAATTTTGAAAAGAATAGAAGAGGTAGAAGATTATGAATAATAATATTAAAGCTGTAGTTGAAGGTTTATTGTTTGTTTATGGTGATGAAGGTATTAGTTTACTAGACTTACAAAATGTATTAGAAGATGTTAGACCAGTAACAATTCAAGAAACTATTTTGGAGTTAGAAAAAAAATATTCTTCAGATGTTGATTCTGCATTTTCAATTCAAAAGTTTGGAAAAAATAAATATAGATTACAGACTAAACCAGAATTACATGAATATTTTGCAAAATTAGAATTAGAAGTTAACAACTCTAGATTATCAAATTCAAGCATCGAAGTTTTATCAATAATTGTTTATAAAGGACCAATCTCAAAGCATGATATTGAGTTAATAAGACAGGCTGAATGTTCATACCAAATTTACAGATTAAGACAAAAAAAATTAATCAAAGCTGTTGGTAAAACTTCAACAGGAGCAAACCTATATACAATTACAGATAACTTCTTCAAGTTATTCAATATTACAGGTGGTTTTGAAGCGCTACCACAAATTGATTTTGCTTCATATAAAAATGAAAATGATGAAAATGATTTTGATGAAGACACAAAAATAACCGAGGAAATGGTTTCAGAAGATGATGTTTTTAATGAAGATGGCTCAGAGGAAATTTTTTAATGGAAAGATTACAAAAAATTATTTCAGCTAGGGGAGTAACTTCAAGAAGAAATGCAGAAAAATTAATTGTTGAAGGTAAAGTTAAAGTTAATGGTGTGGTAATTACTGAGCTTGGTTTCAAAACAAGTCCTGATGCTGATATTGAAGTTAATGGGAAACAAACAACTAAAAACAATGAAAAGTTTTATTATTTATTTAATAAACCAAGACTTGTTTTAACAACAATGTATGATCCTAAACAACGTAAAACAGTTGCAGATTATTTTAAAGACGTACCAACGCGAGTTTATCCTGTTGGAAGACTTGATTATGATGTTAGTGGCTTAATTATAATGACTAATGATGGTGAATTTGCAAATTTTGTTATGCACCCAAGATATGAATTCTTTAAAACTTATCAAGGTTTATGTAAAGGTAAAGTTTCAAAACAACAAGTAAACCAATTACTTAAAGGTGTAAAAATTGAAGATGATTACTTTACAAAAGCAATTCAAGCAGAATTATTAAATTATGATCAAGAAAAAGATCAATCAATTATTGAAATGACAATTGCAGAAGGTAAAAAACACCACGTTAAGCAAATGTTTTCAGCTATTGAAGCTAACTTAATGAAATTAAAAAGAACTAAAATTGAATTTTTAGAAGTTGATGATTTAGAAGTTGGAAGATATAGAGAATTAAAACCTCATGAGGTTAAAAAATTCTATGGAATTTATCAATCAACAAAAAGAAAAGAAGACTTAAAAATTAAATAAAGAGGTATAAATTATGAAAATAGCAATTTTTGGAACAGTAGGAGCAGGTAAATCATCAATATCACAAGAATTATCAGAAAGATTAAATTATGAAATATTTCCTGAGCCAATAGATGAAAACCCCTACTTTGAAGATTATTACAAAGATATTAAGGCTTATGCTTTTAGAATGCAAATATTCATGTTAACAGCAAGATCAAAACAATTATTTGCAGCCAAAGATTTAAAAAACAAAATTTTTGATAGAACAATTATTGAAGATCCAATATTCATGAATGTTGGTCATAAAATGGGGAATGTTGATGATATGGATTACAAAACATATTGTGATTTCTTTCAATATGTAGTTTCTGAAAATTTAAAATATCCAAACGACAGATTAAAATTTGATTTAGTTGTATACTTAAAAGTTTCTGATGAAACTTCAATTAGAAGAATTAATGAACGTGGAAGATCAGCAGAATTAAGTATTGATAATGAGTACTGAAAAATTTTAAATGAATCATATGAAGAATATTACCAAGAACATAAAAATGATTTTCCATTTTTAGTTATTGATGCTAACAACAATAACTTAGATGAGAAAGTTGAAGAAGTTATACGAAATATAGAAAAAATTAAGAAGGAGATTTAATATGGGAAGAGCACACGAAGTCCGTGCCGCTTCAATGGCGAAAACAGCTGCTAAAAAGTCAGCAGCTAATGGTAGAGCAAGTAAAGAAATTTATATGGCAGCTAAAGCCGGTGGTTCAGATCCAACATCAAACTTAGCATTAAGAACTTTAATTGATAAAGCTAAATCAAATCAAATTCCAAAAGATGTTATTGATAGAGCTATCAAAAGAGCGACTGGTGGAGATGCTGAAAACTATGTATCAAATAGATACGAAGGAATGGGTCCAGGAAACACAGCTATTATTGTTGATGCATTAACAAGTAATGTTAATCGAGCAGCAGCAAACATTAGAGAAGTTTTTAATAAAAACAATGGTAATCCAGAAGGTAAGGTTGCATTTATGTTTGAGGAAGTTTCAATGTTTGCTTTTAAAGGCAAAACAGAAGAAGATGTGCTTGAACAATTAATGATGAGCGAAGTTGATGTTAATGATGTCGAAGTCGAAGAAGATATGATTATTGTTACAGCTCCTTACAAATCTTTTAATGCAGTTAAACATTCATTAGATGAATTAGGAATTGAAGAATACTTAATGGCAGAAATTAAATTAATCCCAACTGATGATTATATTGAAGTAACTGATGCTGAATTAAAACAACAATTACAAACATTATTAGATAAACTTGATGAATTAGAAGATGTACAAAACGTATATCATAATGCAGCTATTTAATTAATAAAAATCTTTTTATAACACTTAGGTGTTATTTTTTTTATAATCATTATAGGTGATACAATGGATAGTTTATTTATTATAAATTTAATGCTACTAATAGTTAACTTTATTGTAATGATATCGTTGCTATTTTCAGTGTTGTATTTTAATAGGGCATACATCAATTATCAGGTACCAAGAATCAATTCATATAATGATGTGATTAGTTCAAAAGAAATTGAAAGAATAATCGAGCAGTTTAAAAGAATTTATCTTTTAGCAGATTATGAGATCATTTATGCGGATACAGAAAATTACATTAATCTTTTTAGAAATTTAAATAAAAGCAAAAAACAAATAGTAATATCAAAAAAAATATTTGAATCAGTAGGTTATGAAATCGATTATATTATTTCAAGATTATGAATTGCGTCAAAAATAAATGAAAAAAATGGCTTAGTTAGAGGATATAAATGATTATTAATAACTATTCCGTTCTTATCATTATCACTAATGTGTATATGTTTATTAATGAACTGCATTCTATTTGGATATATGAGCGGAAAAACAAATGAAAATATAGATAAGATCATTCTTTGAGTTTGAAAAATACCAATGTTTTCAGTTTTATTCTTTATTGGTTTGATTTCAATGATAATATCTTATTTATTTTCATTTAAGGTAAAAGAAGCAATTGAGTATAACTATAGTAATGAAATTAGTTCATTGGTCAAATTAGCATTGGAAGATTACACACAAGATTTTGTAAGTGCTAGAACTTATGCGCAAAACATTAAAATAAGTTATTTACCTTTAATCAAAAATGCTGATTTTTGAGAAAATTCTAAATGAGTTGGTCCATTCGTATATATGTAAGAGAAAGGTTAAACCTTTCTTTTTAACATAAAAAAAACAACTTAAAGTTGTTCAAATTATCCTTGTCCAATTCCTTTTGCTTTTCACTCAGCTAAGATTAAGTCTCTTTCACCAGCTTCAAGTCTGTCTTTGTATTCAGCAAATCTTTCTTTACATTCATGTAATTCTTCGATTGCTTCTTCTAAAGTTCCTCAACCGTTAATTTTTACTGATTTTTTTTGTAAAGCCTTGTATTGTAAGAAGAAGTTTTCAATTTCATCACGTAAATGTTGAGGTACATCTTCTAATTTTTCATAAGAACTAAATCTTGGGTCATCGTTAAATACTCCAAATAGTTTAGTATCAATTTCTCCAGCATCAATCATTTTTATTGAACCTAAGATTCTAACACTTACTTGAACACCTGGCATTGTTGGGTAAGTACATAAACTAATAACATCTAATGGATCTCCATCTCAATCAAGTGTGTTTTCAACCATTCCATATTCACCTGGATAAAAGTTAGCTCCATATAAAACTCTATCCAAAATAATTCTTCCAGTTTTTGCATCTACTTCATATTTATTAGATGAACCTTTAGGAATTTCAACGATCATATCTAATACATTGTTTTTTGACATATTAATTTCCTCTTTTCTTTTTTTATTTTATCTTATATTAATTTATTTTTTAATATTTACTTGAAAAAGTTAAAATTCTTATTTATAATTTTTATAAATTAGGAGAATCATGAAAAAGAATAAAAAAGAATATGAGGCTTACTTAAAAGATATAAGTCTACTTGAAGAAGAAGAAATTAATAATTTGGAGCATAAAAAAGAAGATCATTATCATGGTATACATCATTTTGATGATAGAGGTCAACATGATCATATTGAAAAAAACGAATTTAAATTATCTATTGAGTTTAAAATGTCTAGAAGAAGACTTATTTATAAAATGGTACTTACTTCTGTATTTTTAGCTTTAACAGCAACGGTTAGTGCTATAGATATTTTCTTTGAAAAAATTGCATTGCCAGTTGGTTCAGGTCAATTATGGATTGATTTTAGATTTTTGGATATTGCATTTATTTGTATTTCAATTGCTACACTTGGCCCAATTTTTTCATCAATCATAGGATTTTTAAATCCTTTTATCCATTTTGCAATTCACGGTGGAGAGCACGGTATTTGATCAACTACAATTGAAGCACCTCAAAATATCTTGATAGTTTGAATGGTATGAGCTGTGTTTAATGTATTTTTTAATAATTCACCAATACATAGAGATACAGATAAAACAAAGGCAAGATTCAAAAGGTTTGTACCAATACCAGTAATGATTATATTAGCATCTGTGATTTCAACAGGTATGTTCATATTAGGGATGTATTTAGACGGTTTAACAAGTAGTCATGACCACATTCATGAGCATTCAATACAGTTATTCCATGAAGAACACCATCATTCAGATGGCAAATTGGAAAATGTTACGGATATCAACTTCTTTATACTTTTATCAATATTTGCATGAAATATGCTTAGATATACAGTTGCTTTCTCAATATTCAGTATTGTTGAATGAAGAATGAGACCAATAAACCATAGATATAAATAAAAATTAGGGAAGTTAAGTAGTTTTACTTGACACCCTTTTTATTTTTAGTAAAATTAAATAAGGTTTTAAAAATTATAGGAGGAAACATGGTAAAAATTAGATTAAAAAGAATTGGTAAAAAACAAGCACCTTTCTACAGAATCGTTGCTGCTGATTCAAGAGTTAACCGTAATGGTCAATACATAGAATTAATTGGAACATTTGATCCATTAAAATCAGAAGTTAAAATTAACAATGAATTAGCTTTAAAATGATTACAAAATGGAGCTCAACCAACTGAAACTGTTAGAGAATTATTATCACAACAAGGTGTAATGAAAGCATTACACGAAGCAAAACTTGCTAACAAAAAATAATTCAAGCAGAATTAAGAATTTGTTTTAAAACCACTTTAAAATTTTAGCAAGGAAGTATAATGGAAAATAAAAACTTATTATCTATTGGAAAAATTGTCAACACATTTGGTATAAAAGGGGCTGTGAAAATAGCTTTAGAAAAAAACATTGAAGTTAACGATATAAATGGAATCAAACTTTTATTTATTGAAAATACAAATAATGTAATTACTCCAAAACAGGTTGAATCAATAAGCATGCAAAAAAGTCATTTAGTTGTTTACTTTAAAGAGCATAATCACATTAATGAGGTTGAAATATTTAAAGGTAAAAAAATTAAATATTTAAATGATAATAATGCATTTTCAATATTCTATGATTTAACTTACTATTCTGTTGTGTATAACAGTCAAAAAGGTAAAGTTATTGAAACAATGTTTAATGGTAATCATGATTTAGTCAAAGTACTATTAGAAAATGAAGAAAAAGCATTTTGAGTGCCTTTGGTTGACGTTTACACTGATAACATTGATGATGAATCTAGAATTATAACTTTAAAAAACATTGAAGGATTAAAATAATGAAATATTCAATTCTAACGTTATTTCCAAATATCATTAAGTCTTATATTTCTGAATCAATTATTAAAAAAGCTTTAGAGCGTGAAAAAATTGAATTAGAAATTATTGATATAAGAGATTTTACAACATTACCTCATAATCAAGTTGATGAATATCAATTTGGTGGAGGAAGAGGAATGGTTTTAATGTGTGATCCAGTTGTCAGTGCAATTGAATCTGTTAAAACAAAAAACTCA
Source organism: Mesoplasma entomophilum (assembly GCF_002804125.1). Classification (NCBI taxonomy): domain Bacteria; kingdom Bacillati; phylum Mycoplasmatota; class Mollicutes; order Entomoplasmatales; family Entomoplasmataceae; genus Mesoplasma; species Mesoplasma entomophilum. The sequence continues at coordinate 694,249 of NZ_CP024966.1, read as the reverse complement.
ATTGTTGTATTAACTTCTCCACAAGGAAAAACTTGAAATCAAAATATTGCAAAATCATTTGCAGCTGAATATGATCACATTATTATTGTTTGTGGACATTATGAAGGTTTTGATGAAAGAATATTGAAATATATTGATATTGAAATTTCAATTGGTGATTATGTATTAACTGGTGGAGAATTGCCTTCATTAATAATGTTAGATTCAATTACTAGAATCCTACCAGGAGTTATAAATACAGAATCACATGAACAAGAAAGTTTTGAAAATAACTTATTGGATTATCCAGTATACACCAAACCCCATGATTATAGGGGAGACAAAGTTCCTGAAGTCCTTTTAAGTGGACACCATGCTAATATTCAAAAGTGAAGAGATGAACAACAATTAATATCTACTTTTAATAAAAGACCAGATTTAATTGATGAATCAAAATTAAACAAAGTACAAATACAATTATTAGAAAATCTAAAAAAATCGAAAGGAGATAAATAATATGGCATCAAAAGCAACAAAAACAACACAATCAAAATACGCTATTATTAACAACCAATTACGTAACGACTTACCAGATTTTACATCAGGGGATACTATTAAAGTTGACGTTAAAATTAAAGAGGGAGAAAAATTCCGTATTCAAACATTTGAAGGATTAGTAATCAAAACTCAAGGTTCAGGTATTACTTATTCTGTTGTTGTTAGAAAATTATCAAACGGTGTATTCGTAGAAAGAACATTCCCACTACACTCACCAATCATTGATAAAGTTACTATCGTTAAACGTGGACGTGTACGTAGAGCTAGAATTTACTACATCAGAAAATTATCAGGTAAAGCTGCAAGAATTAAAGAAATCTTACCAACAAAAGCTGATAAAAAATAGTTGTCAATTATTAAACAATATAACTCTCATGTCAAATGAGGGTTTTTTTATTTGTTATAATATAAAAAGATTAAAAGGAGAAATAACATGAGTGCAGAATTTAACTGATTTCCAGGTCATATGAATAAGACTTTAAAAAATATTGAAGAAAAAATTCCTGTGGTTGATTTAGTAATTGAAATTTTGGATGCTCGTGCTCCATATTCATCTCGTAATTTAACTTTTTCAAAAATACTAAAAAATAAACCAGTTTTATATGTTTTATCAAAAGCAGATATTGCAGATCCAAAAATAACTCAGGAATGAGTTGAATACTATGAGAAAAAAAATAACACTGTAATGGTATTAGATGATAAACAAAAAAATATTGTTAAACCATTAATTGATTTAATTAATAAAGCAACAAAAGAAAAACAAGAAAAAGATAAAGCAAAGGGAATGGTTAATTCATTAATTAATGTTTTAGTTATTGGAATTCCAAATGTTGGAAAATCAACTTTTATCAATAGATTAATTAAAAACAAAAGTGTTAAAGCTGGAAATAAACCGGGATTAACAAGAGGAATTCAATTAATTCATTTATCACAATTTATTTCATTATTAGACACACCTGGAGTCTTACCAGCTAAATTAGAAAATGAAACAGTTGCTACAAATATTTGTGCAATAAATTCTATTAAAGAAGATGTTTACCCAAAAGAAAGAGTTGCTGGGAAATTAATGCAATATTTATTCAACCACTATGAAGGATTAATTGAAAACCATTATAAGATTTCTCCAAGATTACAAAGACCTATTCAAATTGCTGATACATTTATTATTTTTGAAATGATAGCAAAAGTTAGAAAATGATACATGAATGATGACTTACTTGATTATGATCGTGTTATTGATACATTTATGCGAGATATTATTGGGAATGAATTTACTAAAGTTTCATTTGAAAGGATATTAGAAGTTGTTCCTGAAGAAATGGAAAAAGCTTCAAAAGTTAAAAATGAAAAAGCAATTGAGGATATTTCAGATTTATGATAGATAAGTCAAGAATCTTATTTGATAGTCAAATTAGGTTTGAAAATAAAACAAAATTTATTAGTGGTAGTGATGAAGCTGGCAGAGGAGCAATGGCAGGACCAATTGTAGTTGCAAGTGTTATCTTGCCAAGCGATTATCAGAATCCATTAATTAGAGATTCAAAAAAATTATCTAAGAAACAAAGAGAATTGCTTTTTGAAGAAATTAAAGCAATTGCGATAAGCTATGCTATTGAAATTATTGAAGCTAGTGATGTTGATATATTAAATCCAAAACAGGCAAGTAGAGTTGGAATGGTTAATTCAATTATGAATTTAAAACCAAAGCCAGTGGTAAGCTTAATTGATGCTGAAAAAATTGTTATTGAGAATTACAATTGTTTACCATTTATTAAAGGAGATGATTTAAGTCAATCAATTGCAGCTGCTTCAATTCTAGCCAAAACAACAAGAGACAACATAATGATTGAATATGCAAAAGTTTATCCTGAATATAATTTTGATTTGCATAAAGGTTATTGTGTTAAAGAGCATGTAGAAAAAACTAAAAAATTTGGTGTGTTGCCAATTCATAGAAAAAGCTATAAACCGATTAAAGATATTTTAGAAAATAACTTTTAATGTTATTTTTTTTATTTTTTCCTTAATTATATTGTGTCAGGTGTCTGACGAATAAAAAAAGGAGTTCATATGAATCTAGTAAATATAATTGGACAAATTGAAGGAGATGCACAAGTTGCTTATACTTCAAAAGATGGAAACGCAAAGTTATACAAATTTGTAGTTAGAGTCCCCAACTCTTATAAATCAAAAACGGGAAAAAATGAAGACGATTTAATTAACGTTAAAGCTTGGTCTTCTGCTATTAATGATGAGTTTGCATTACATGATCAAGCTGTTGTTGGTATCGAAGCAAGAGTGCATTCATCTATTAATAAAGAGAATGCTAATGTCTTTAATGAAATTATTGCAAATAGAATAATGTATTTAAACTAATAATGGATAATGTTTTATTATATTTCTCATTAAAGTATCATGGAGATTGAGAACAAATTTATGATGCATTAGATAGAAAAGAAAAAATAGAAACTCAGGAATTAATTCAGGTTCCTAATTCAATACCAAATAATTTCATTTCAATAATTAATCCATTGTATCCCAATAATCTTAAGCAAATAATGAAACCTTCATTCATTATTTATTATTTAGGTAATATTTCATTATTACAAAACTACTTTCAAACTATTTATATTAGCAGTTCTGACAATATTGACGAATATAATGATAACGCAATAAAGGCAATCGTTAATGATTTAATAAAAGAAAAAAGAACAATTTTAATTTCAGCAGAAAGTGATTCAGATCATAGAATAATTGATTTTATAATTGCAAAAAAAGGAAAACTAATAATATTAACTAAAGAGCCTCTTCAAAAGTTTATTGAAAGTGAATATTGAAGCAAATACAAAAACATTGATTACTATGATTTCTTGGTGATTAGTGAATACGAAGAATCAAACAATTTTAAATATAAATCAATTAATAATAAAAATGAAATGAATATTAGAATTATTAATGGGTTATCAAAAGCAGTGATATTCTTAGAACATTCAAACTTTAGTGAAATTGAGCCACTAGTAAATGCAGTAATCAATGAAAACAAACCTTATTTTGCAATACCTCAAAATTTAAAAAATTTTAAATCATCAAGTAATAATTTACTTAAAAATGGTGCAAAATTATTGGAAAATGCAACAGATATTTTAAATCAAATTTAAAAACACTTTTGGTGTTTTTTATTTTGTATTTTGGTGGTAAAATATTTAAAATACACAATGGTATTTTTTAGAAATGAGGGGATTTTATGGACAGAGAAGAACAGCAAATGCTTGACAATGAAAAGCTAAATGAATCTTCAACACCACAAGTTAGAGTTTCAAGATGATTGAAGAAATCTGACTTGAATACAGAATTAGATACAACTAAATCTAAGAAGAAAACTACATATATTGGTTTATTAATTAGATATATGAAAAAAAATAAATTATGAACAACGCTTATGTTAGTTTCAGTAATTATTTTATCAATATCAACAGCGATGACACCTAAAATTATTGAACAAATGAGTGCAGCTGTAACTATTGAAAAATATGGTAATATAGCAAATTTACCAAACCAACTTCAGGAAATGATTGATTCAGCAATGAAAAAATGATGAGGCGTAAAATTCTATCCTTTATTGGGAATTGAAATAGGTATTATATTGTTTATGGCTTTAGCTACTTTTGTTTCTCAATGAACAGCAGGTATGCTAGGTAAAAAAATTGAAGTTGATTTAAGAAATGATTTAAACAAAAAATTAGTTTCAATGGATATGTCTTATTATTCAGATAAAAAAATTGGTGAAATTTTGACCAAAGTTGTATCTGATACTCAAATCATTGGAGAACAAACTGGAATTATTCCAATTACTTTCTTAAATGGGGTTTTAACAACCGTTGCCTCAATAATTGTTATGTCAACAATTTCAGGGTCTTTAACAATTGTATTATTTTCTGTATTTGTGGTAATGTTTATAATTTTTGCAGTTTTATTTATTCCAATGAAACCAATTGCATATAAAACAAGAAAAATTGTTACAGAAGTTAATGGTGATGTTACTGATAGAATTAGTAATGTTAAACTAATTAAAGCTTCAGGAACTGAAGAATATGAAGAAAATAGATTTATTGAAAAACATGTTCCTTATTTTAAACAATCAACACATATGAACTACTATCAAGCAATGATATTGTCATTAATATTCTTAATCATTAATGCAATTGAAACAGTTATGATTATTGCTACTGTATTAATTTATGATGCTTCACATGTAGCCGCAGTTTTACCAGGTATGATTTCAGCTTCAGCTTTAATGATTGGTCCACTTATGTCTTTCTTAAGAGTTTTAGTTGGATTAACTCAATCAAATGTAGCTTCAAAAAGAGTTGGTGAAATCTTAGAACAAGAGCCAAGATTCAATAATCACTTTGAGGACAAAGAAGGTGTGGTAATTGATAAAATTCAAGGAAATATTTATTTTAGAGATGTAGCATTTGCTTATCCTGAAAAACCAACAGAACTTATTTTACCAAAATTTGATTTTACTTTTGAACAAGGCAAATCATATGCATTCGTAGGAACTACAGGTGCTGGTAAATCAACAATTTCAAAATTGTTATTAAGATTTTATGATCCAACTATTGGACAAGTTTTAATTAATGAAAATGTTGATTTAAAAGATGTTGTATTATCAAGTTACTTAGACAAAGTAGGATATGTTGAGCAAGAACCTGCTATTTTCTTAGGTAATGTTTATGACAACGTAAGATACGGAAGATTTGACGCAACCGATAAACAAGTTATAGCTGCTTGTAAAAAAGCTGAATTACATGAATTAATTATGAGTTGACCAGACGGATATGAAACAATTCTTGGAGAAAGAGGATTTATGCTATCTGGTGGACAAAAACAACGTTTAGTAATTGCTAGAATGTTTTTAAAGAACCCTCAACTATTAATTTTAGACGAAGCAACTTCTGCTTTAGATAATATTGTAGAAAAAGAAATTCAAGCAAAATTAAATGAATTAATGAAAGGTAGAACAAGTGTAACAATTGCACACCGTCTATCTACAATTAAAAATGTTGATGAAATCTTAGTTCTAGCTCCTAAGCAAGGAATAGTTCAAAGAGGAACATTCAATGAACTTAAAAAAGTGCCAGGTCATTTTAAAGATTTATATGATGCAGGTAATTCAAAAAATGATGGAAAGGGTGTAATAAGTAATGAGCAACAATAATCAAAAACAATTAAACAAACATGGTTTTGATGTAAATATGGAATTTTCATTTAAAAAACTTGGTGTTTTTATGAGGCAAATATTTGAATCAGCAAGCCAAAATAAAACTCTTTTCTTTGCTGTTTGTTTTTTTACAATGTTAGATGCATTAATTTCAACATTCTTACCCGTATTTGCAACAATGATGATTTCAGGTATCATGAATGATTTAGCAGGACCAGAAAAAAAAGAAACTTTAAGTTTTTTAGCATGACAAGTATCTATTATAGATTGAGAAATTTGATTATATATAACATTAGCAACTCTTGTACTTTTATTCATGTCTGAGTATGTTGTTAACTGAAGTGTCGCTCAATTTTCTTTACATGTTGAAATTAATCAAAGACAAAAAATGTTGATTAGATTAGCACAACAAGATGTTGATTTCTTCTTTGATCATGTATCAGGAAATATTTTAACAAGACTTGTTGGTGATACACAATCATTAGCATTTGGTATTCAACAATTCTTTACAAATATAATTTATTTCTTAACTGGAATAATCATGGCTGTAATAATCATGATATTATCAGGAATTTGATATGTCGCAGTTATTATGGCTGTCTATATGGTTTTCTCAATTGGGATTGCTGTATTAATTTTTATTCAAAATAGAAGAAAACTAATTGCAGCTTTTGACAGAAAACGTGAAGTTGATCAAGATATGACAGATAGAATTTCAAATATATCTTTAATTAAATCTTCTGGTCTGGAAGAATATGAAGTTAAAAGAGTTGAAGACTTAAATGAAATTTATAATAGAGCTGGTGATAAAGCTGTTCAATGATCAGCTTTACTAACTCAATGAATTCAAATAACAGCTTCAGCAATGATGCCTTTATTTGTTATCATATTTTGTGTTGCTTTCTTAAAAAATGGTAATACCGAACTATTATTAGTTAAAATGCCTTTAGCCCAAGTTTTAGTATCATTTGTTGTTGGTGCTATTGCTATGTTAATTCCAACATTAAGATCAGCTACGAGAGCACAAAATGCGGCTCAGAGAATTTCAGAGTTAACTGACCCAGAACCAACAATCAAACCAAATCCTCAAGGTCCAGAAATTGAAAAAATTAATTCAATTACATTTGAAAATGTTTCATTTGCTTATCCTAAAAAACCAGAAAAAACTATTTTGCCAAAAATGAATATCACATTTGAAAAAGGTAAATCTTATGCTTTTGTTGGTGAAACAGGTAGTGGTAAATCAACAATTGCTAAATTATTATTGAGATTTTACATGCCAGTAGATGGGCAAATAATGGTTGAAGGTAAATATAAAAATGAAGATTCTTTAGTAAAAGATTCACATGATTTAAATACAATTAACTTACCAGCATACTTAAGTAGAGTTGGATATGTAGAGCAAGAACCACAAATTTTATTTGGTGATTTCTTTGAAAACATTAGATATGCTAAATTTGATGCAACTGATGAAGAAATTATGAAAGCATGTAAAAAAGCTAATTTACACGACTTTATTATTTCATTAAAAGATGGATATAATACAATCTTAGGTCAAAGAGGTTTCTTATTATCAGGTGGACAAAAACAACGTTTAGTTATTGCAAGAGTATTCTTGAAAAACCCTGACTTCTTAATACTAGATGAAGCTACATCAGCTTTAGATAATATTGTAGAAAAAGAAATTCAAGCTGAATTAGATAAATTGATGAAAGGTAGAACAAGTGTTACTATTGCTCACCGTTTATCAACAATTAAAAATGTAGATCAAATCATTGTTCTTGGAGCAAATGGAAAAGGTATTGTTCAACAAGGAACTTATGATGAATTAATATCAACTCCTGGTAGATTTAAGAAATTATATGAAGCAGGATTGATGAATTAATGAAAAATAAAACGGTAAATATTATTGGAGCTGGTTTAGCAGGTACAGAAGCTGCTTATCAATTAGCAAAAAGAAATATAAAAGTTAAACTTTATGAAGTTAAAAGAATAACTAAAAATCCCGTCCAAGTTTTGGACGGGTTTGCTGAATTAGTTTGTTCTAATTCTTTAAGAAGTAACGAAATCACTAATGCAGTTGGTACTCTAAAAGAAGAAATGAGGCTTTTAGATTCTTTAATAATTAGAGCAGCAGAATACGCACAAGTTCCAGCTGGAGGAAGTCTAGCAGTTGATAGAGTTTTGTTTTCAGAATACATTACAAATGAAATTAGTTCAAATAAAAATATTGAAGTGATTGATCAGGAGGTCGAAAATATTGACCCAAGCGAAATAACTCTAATTGCTTCTGGACCATTAACCACTGATAAACTACAATCAGAAATTACTAAAATTATTGGCAGTGATGATTTTTACTTTTATGATGCTGTTGCACCAATAATTGAAAAAGATTCAATTGACATGAGCATAGCTTATCAAAAAAACAGATATGACAAAGGTGAAACTAGTGATTATATAAATTGCCCAATGTCAAAAGATGAATATTTAAATTTTTATAACGAATTAATTAAAGCAGAAATTGCTATTGGTCATTTGCCAGGTGAAGCAGAATTAAAATATTTTGAAGGATGCATGCCAGTTGAAGCTATGGCTAAAAGAGGTATTGAAACATTATTATTTGGTCCTATGAAACCTAGAGGTTTAGACAAGCCTGATGGCACAAGAAATCATGCTGTTGTGCAATTGCGACAAGATGATGCAAATGACAGACTGTATAATATTGTTGGATTTCAAACAAATTTAAAATGACCAGAACAAAAAAGAATTTTTTCTATGATACCAGGATTGGAAAATGCTAAGTTTGTTAGGTATGGTGTCATGCATAAAAATAATTTCATTAATTCACCAAAAGTTCTTAACAAATATTTACAACTAAAATCAAATAAAAATATATTTTTTGCTGGTCAAATAACAGGTGTTGAAGGATATGTTGAATCTTGTGTTTCAGGATTAATAACTGCAATCAACATAGCTAACTTTATAGAAGATAAGGAAATGAGTATTCCATCTTCTAAAACTGTATCAGGAGCTTTACTAAATTATATTAATAAGGCATCAATAACAAACTTTCAACCCATGAAAGCAAATTGAGGTATTGTAGATGAAATTGATTTTAAAAGACCTAGCAGAAAAGTAACAAAACAAGAAATTAAAAAACTAAAAAATGAGAGTTTTTCAGAATTAGCAATTAATTCGATTAAAGACTACATTAAAAATATATAGAAAAAGGATAAAACATGATAAATCGTTTAGACACTATTTTTTGAGCATATTTTGACGAATATATTAAAAAAGATTCATCTCAAATTTTTAAAAAAATTAATAATGATTTAAAAGAAAAAGTTAACGAAATTTATGATGTTACATATTATTCTCTTTTTCAATTTCAATTATGAAAAAATGAGTCATTAATTAATATAGAGCCTGAAAAGTATACTGAAATATCTAATTACGTAATAGAGAATTATAAAGAACTTTTCACTTTTACTTTTCAAGATAAAAATGTACAATCAAAATTTAAAGAAATTGATGAAATTCAAAAATTATTTATTAAAGAAGTGATTGAAGAATTTGTATTAAATCATATTATTAAAACATCATTTATTAGTTCAGAAGATATCAGTCAAAATTATTATTGAAATTTTGCAAGTTTATGTGCTCTAACAAGTAAATTTGAATATGATATAAACTTTAAAAATGATAAAGAAAGCAAATACTATTATTCAATTGTTTACCCGTTTTTAATAACAATGGTTATGATAGATGTTCTTAAGCCTGCTGATATGGTAGATAAGATCAAAAAGGTTTTTACAAGAAAAAACATATCAGAAGCATATAAAAAGGGTAGAGAACTTAGTTTTGAAGAAAAAGAATGGCTTGCACCAACAATTCAATTTCTAAAAAATGAAGATGAATTAAATGCTTTTATTTTAAATTTTAAAAAAGATAATTGAGAAAGTATTGATATTAAACAAAAATTTAAAATAATTCATGAACTTTCAAAAATAACAACTATATTTTTGAGAGATAACTTAAAAAATATTTCAGTTATATCTGAAGGAGACGAAGTTTATGAAGCTTTATACGCTTATTTACCAATCTTTTTAAACTCATCTAAAGAACATTGTAAAATAAATATTAAAACCTTTGATGGAGCTCTTAAAACAGTTCACTGCATGTCTCCTATAAATCAAAAGGACTTTAATCCTGCCTGAACAATAAAACACTCTAAAAAGTTTAAAGAATTCAAAAAAATAAAGTTTAGAGCTGAAAAATTAGTGGATTTTGTAGCTAGAGTAAGATATTCAACTTATTATATGGAAATGATTAATAAAACAAAGCGAAATAATGGTGTTTTAGGAGAATGTCTAATATCATTTAAAAAAGTTGGAATAGTGAAAACTATGAATTTTTATAGTGAGATTGATGGAAAATTTGAGTTTAATTATAAAAATGTAAAATTTAAGTCAATAAATTTAGATGCAAAATACTTTCAAAAATTGTTAAATAAGGCAAATCGTTTTGAGGAAATAGCTGATTATAATTCTCAAATGTCAATTATGTTAAAGATACTTTCATTGACGATAACCATCGACCCAAAGGCACCAAAAACTTTTGAATATTCATGAGAAACATTAGTTAAATACTATATTATAGCTTTTGGGCCTTACAAAAAAAATATGATGTCTTATACATATAAAGATCTTGAATTAATAGAATTTAAGATTAATAAACTGTTAGCACAATATAAAAAATTACAACAGAAAGAAAAAGTTATTGATTCTATTGGAGTGTTATATAAATTACATCATTTTAAATAGAAAAAAAATAAAATCAATAGTTAATTTTAAGATTTTTAAAAAATAAAAAATTATTATTATCTTACAACTGAATATAAAAGAAACTTATACAGGGTAGCATAAAGGGCTACTGACCCCGCCTTCAAACCGATTTGAAGACTATAAGTGATAAACCACTCTTTAATTATTAAAGTTTCTTTTTGTCTTTAAGACCAAAAAGAAACTTTTTTATTTAGTTGACTTTTATAATAGAGAAAAAACGAAAGGATATATATGGCTAAAATAAAAAACCAATATTATAACGAATCTGTTTCGCCTATTGAATATGCGCAACAAGGATTCAAAGGTAAAATGCGTTCAGTTAATTGAAACGTAGTAAACGATGAAAAAGATTTAGAAGTATGAAATAGAATTACACAAAACTTCTGATTACCAGAAAAAATACCAGTTTCAAATGATTTAACATCATGAAGAACATTAACACCAGAATGACAAGAATTAATTACAAGAACTTTTACTGGATTGACTTTGTTAGATACAATTCAAGCAACAGTTGGAGACGTTGCTCAAGTTCCTAACTCATTAACAGATCATGAACAAGTTATCTATACAAACTTTGCATTTATGGTTGCTGTTCATGCTAGATCATATGGATCAATTTTCTCAACATTATGTTCAAGTGAACAAATTGAAGAAGCTCATGAATGAGTTATTAATACAGAAACATTACAAGAAAGAGCAAAAGCATTAATTCCTTATTATGTTAATGATGATCCTTTAAAATCTAAAGTTGCAGCAGCATTAATGCCAGGTTTCTTACTATATGGAGGTTTCTACTTACCATTCTATCTATCAGCTAGAGGTAAATTGCCTAACACTTCAGATATTATTAGACTAATTTTAAGAGACAAAGTTATTCACAACTACTACAGTGGATACAAGTACCAAAAAAAAGTTGCTAAACTTTCTCCAGAAAAACAAGCCGAAATGAAAGACTTCGTATTTAAATTACTATACGAACTAATTGATTTAGAAACAGCTTACTTAAAAGAATTGTACGATGGATTCGGGCTTGCTGAAGATGCAATTAGATTCAGTGTCTATAACGCGGGTAAATTTTTACAAAATTTAGGTTATGATTCACCATTCACTGAAGAAGAAACAAAAATAGAACCAGAAATCTTTACACAATTGTCAGCTAGAGCTGACGAAAACCATGATTTCTTCTCTGGAAATGGTTCATCATACATTATGGGTGTTTCAGAGGAAACAGAAGACGAAGACTGGGAGTTTTAATTATGCATGATGATATTAAATTAGTTTCAGGCGAAGAAATTGTTAGACCTACGGGAAAAATTCATGTTGTTTACTTTTCATCAATTTCAAACAATACACATAGATTTATTCAAAAACTGGGTGTTGAAAATTCAAGAATACCATACGAATTAGAAGAAGAAATTGATGTTAATTCTGATTATGTACTAATAACTCCAACATACAGTGGTGGTGGAGAATTTACTTCAGGTGCAGTTCCAAAACAAGTTATTAAATTTTTAAATAATGAAAACAACAGAAATTTTTGTAGAGGTGTAATTGCTTCAGGTAATACTAACTTTGGTAATACTTTTGCAATTGCTGGGCCAATTTTATCGAAAAAGCTTAATGTCCCTTTGTTATATCAATTTGAATTATTAGGAACTCAAGGTGACGTAGACAAAATTAATAAAATATTGAAAGATTTTTGAGGAAAATAAAAATGGAAGATAAAAAGATAAATACATTATCTGGTACAGAAGAAAGCGATGAATACGTTACGTTAAATGCCAGAGCTAAAATATTAGCTGCTGGATCAGATAATTTTAAACTAGATGTAGAAGCTGCTAAAGCTTACTTAAAACATCATGTTGAACCAAGATTAGTAAAGTTCGATTCAGTTAAAGAAAGAATTGAATATTTAGTTTCTAATGGATACTACGAAGAAGAAATAATTAACAAATATACTATTGAACAAATTGAAGAGATTACTGATATTGCTTATGGATTCAATCGTGAATTTCCAAGCTTTATGGGTGCTATGAAATTTTATAATTCATATGGTTTAAAAACATTTGATGGTCAAAAATATTTAGAAAATTTTGAAGATAGAGCAGTTATGAATGCCTTGTTCTTGGGGAATGGAAATTTTGAATCAGCAAAAAAAACATTAACACAATTAATGTTAGGAAGATTTCAACCAGCTACGCCAACATTTTTAAATGCTGGTAAAAAACAACGTGGTGAATACGTTTCTTGTTACTTATTAAGAGTAGAAGACAACATGGAATCAATTTGTCGTGCTGTTACAACATCATTACAACTATCAAAACGAGGTGGTGGAGTTGCTTTATGCTTAACTAATTTACGTGAGTTAGGAGCACCAATTAAACACATTGCCAACCAGGCAACTGGTGTCATCCCAGTTATGAAAATTTTAGAAGATTCATTCTCATATGCTAACCAATTAGGGCAAAGACAAGGTGCTGGTGCAGTTTATTTAAATGCTCATCACCCTGATGTTATGTCATTCTTAGATACAAAAAGAGAAAATGCCGATGAAAAAATTCGTATTAAATCATTATCATTAGGATTAGTTATTCCAGACATAACTTTTGAATTAGCTCAAAAAAATGAGGAAATGGCTTTATTCAGTCCTTATGATGTTGAAAGAGAATATGGAAAAGCAATGTCAGATATTTCAATTACTAAAGAATACTATAATTTAATTGAAAACCCAAACATCAAAAAAACTTATATTAATGCAAGAAAATTCTTTTTAACTATTGCAGAATTACATTTTGAAAGTGGATACCCATACATCTTGTTTGATGATACTGTAAATAACAACAATGCTCACGCAGCAACTGGAAGAATTGTTATGAGTAACTTATGTAGTGAAATTGCTCAAGTTTCAACACCAAGTACTTTTAACGATGATTTAAGTTTCAAAACTATGGGAGACGATATTTGTTGTAACCTAGGGAGTTTAAATATTGCTAAAGTTATGGAAAGTGGCGCTGAATTTGGAGAAGTTATTGAACACTCAATTAATGCTTTAGATTTAGTTTCAAGAACAAGTGATTTAAGCAGTGCACCTTCAATTCAACAAGGAAACAAAAAAAATCATGCAGTTGGTTTAGGAGCTATGAATTTACATGGTTTCTTAGCAACAAACTTCATTTGATACAACTCAATTGAAGCTGTTGATTTTACAAATATGTTCTTCTATGCAATGGCATATAATGCATTTAAAGCATCACATAAATTGGCTTTACAATATGGCACATTTGCAGGATTTGAAACATCACAATTTGCTGATGGAAGTTGATTTAATAAATATACTAAATGTGCAGAAGATAAATGAACTCCTGAAACACAAAGAGTTAAAGAATTATTTGCCCAATACAATGTAACTATTCCAACTCAACAAGATTGAATTGAATTAGTTGAATTAATTAAAAAAGATGGAATCGCAAATTCACACTTAATGGCTGTTGCTCCAACAGGATCAATTAGCTACTTATCTTCATGTACTCCAAGCTTACAACCAGTTGTAGCACCAATTGAAGTGCGTAAAGAAGGAAAATTAGGTAGAATTTATGTTCCAGCTTACAACATTAATTTCGATAACATGGCTTACTATGCTTTAGGAGCATATGAAGTTGGACCAATGCCAATTATTGATATTGTTGCAGCCGCTCAACAACATGTTGATCAAGCTATTTCATTAACTTTATTTATGACAGACCAAGTTACAACTCGTGACTTAAATAAAGCATACATTCATGCATTCAAGAAAAAATGTGCATCAATCTATTACGTACGTGTAAGACAAGAAGTATTAGAAGATAGTGAAAACTATGAATGTGATGCATGTGTAATTTAATACACTAACTAAGTAGCTAATTGCTACTTTTTTTCATAATATAATTTATTTTTTTCAATTATAGTCAACTATGCTATAATATATAAATGACTTGTGATTTAAAATGCTGATTTTTTTATCCTGAGTATAGAAATAGGATAGAAAATGACATTTAAAGAATTACAACTAAGCGATAAAGTATTAGTCGCACTGGAAAAAGCTAACTTTAACGAAGCTACAGAAATTCAAGCAAGAGCAATACCGCTTTTCTTAGAAGGAAAAAACATATTTGGTAAATCAAGCACAGGAACAGGGAAAACTGCCTCATTCGTATTACCAATATTAGAAAAAATAGAACCAAACAAAAGAAGAGTTCAAGCCGTAATTATGGCGCCAACAAGAGAATTAGCAATGCAAATTGTTAACCAAATTAGAATATTTGGATCAAGAATAGAAAACTTAGTAATTGCTCCATTAATTGGTGGTGCTGATATGCGCGATCAAATCAAAAGATTGAAAGATTCTCAAATTGTAGTGGGAACTCCAGGGAGAGTTAATGACCACTTAAACAGAAAAACATTAAAATTAGATAGTGTTAAAACAATTATTTTAGATGAAGCTGATGAGATGTTAAAAATGGGATTTAAAAGTGAAATTGATGCACTATTTGAAAGAGTTTCACCAGATGTTCAAATCGGTTTATTCTCAGCAACAACATCACCAAAAGTGATGCAAATTGCTAATGATTACATGAATGAATATGAAGTAATTGAAATTGAAAATCAAGTTGAAGTAAACGCAAATATAACAAACACATTTATTTTTACAAAAGGTTTTAGTAAAGAAGATTTAATTGTTAAAGTTTTTGAAAAACACCAACCAAAAAGAGCAATAGTTTTTTCAAACACAAAAAATCATACAGATAAAATTGCAGATAATTTAGAAGCAGCAGGAATTAGAGCTATAGTTATAAACGGTGATAAAAGACAATCACAAAGATCAAGAGCTATTGCAAAATTTAGAAATAATGAAATCGCAGTTTTAGTTGCAACTGATGTTGTTGCTCGTGGGATTGATATTACAGGTGTTGATTATGTAATAAATTATGATGTATCAATGGAAGATGAGCATTTTGTACATAGAATCGGAAGAACCGGAAGAAATAATACAAAAGGGGATTCAATTACTTTTGTTCAAAATCAAAATGTTTTAAGACAAATTAAAGGCATTGAAAAAAACTTTAATTTAATTATTGATGAAATGCAAATTTCTGAATACGGTGACGTTGAAAAACAAGAAGGTAGAACAAATTCCGCAAGAAATGGTCGTGGAGATAGAAGAGATTCAGGACGTGGAGACAGAAGAGATTCAGGCCGTGGAGATAAAAGAGATTCAGGCCGTGGAGACAGAAGAGATTCAAATCGTGGGCGTGATGACAGAAGAAATGCTGGTCACAATGATAGAAGAGATTTTGCTCGTGGTGAAAGAAGAAGAACAAGTGAACGAATCAGTAATGGAGGAAGTACTTGAACTTCACAATCGTGAGAAGAAAGAATGTTATCTTTATCACCTGAAGAAAAAGAATTTGCTAAAAAAGCTTTATCTTTAGTTGATGATTATTCAAGTAATGGAAACTCATCTAATAACTCTGAAAATTCAGGCAGAAGAGGTTCAAATCGTGGACGTGAAGATAGAAGAAATTCAGGACGCGATGATAGAAGAAGTTCAGGACGTGGAGATAGAAGAGATTCAGGCCGTGGAGATAAAAGAGATTCAAATCGTGGAGACAGAAAAAATAATAATTTTGAAGGAACTAGACATTCTTCATGAGATGTTAAAACAGATTACTCAAAACAAGATTCAGGTCGTTGAGAAAGAGTAACAGGAAAAGACAAAAGACCTGCATCATTTAATGATAAAAAAGGTGGATCTGATTCAAACCGTAGTGGAGACGAAAGAAGAGATAGAAGAAGTTCAGGTAGAGGTGAATGAGTTCACTCAGGTCCGAGAGAAAATAAAGGTTCAGGAACACGTAACAGAAGAAATTCTTCATCAAATAGTTCATCTAAAAAATCAAGAAATAAATGATAATAATTCAACTAAAACAAACTACTATTTAAAAGTTGTTTGTTTTATTTATTTTTTGTTCAAATATTAAACTTTTTGCAAAATTGCTTTTAATTTTATTAATATTTATGTTATATTTATATATGTAATTATTAATTGCCCATGTAGCTCAGTTGGATAGAGCACGCGCCTTCTAAGCGTGAGGTCGGAAGTTCGAGCCTTCTCGTGGGCACCACTCGAAAACATCAATCATGCTATAAAAGGCATGATTTTTTATTAGAAAGAGGTTTTATGAATTTTTATGATGAGCTGATTATTGAACTAAAAGAACTGGTTCTGAAAAATGATTTTGAGACTGCTTTGCTAAAAATTAATCAGGAATTAGCAATGCCATATGTTCCTTCAGATATTGAAGAACAACTTATGAAATTTAAAGTTGAAGTATTTGAAAAAATTTCAAATAATGCCAATGCCAATAATAATCTAAATGCTGAATACATTTTGCAATTATTGAAGTCTAATGACAGAGAACAACAAGCATTTGGTATAAATTTTTTAAATAAAATTAATTTAAGAGATAAACTAGATGAAGTTTCTGAAATTCTTCTTTTAGAAAGAATTGATAATTCAATAAAAACTTTGATTCTTTTTACATTAAAAGAACAAGAAATAAATAAAATTTTTGATGTTTTATACAGTGGTGTCCAAAAAAAATGAAATCCTTCAGAAATTGATTTTGAAAATAATTTCAAATTTATAACTAAAATTGATGAAGTTATTTCAAAAAGTATTGAAAACGAAAACCCAGGAATAGCACATGATGCAAAAATGTTAAATATTAATTTCTATTTAAATAATTTAGATAATTTTAATACCTTATTCTTAAATGAAAAAGCTGCAGCTTTTATTATCTTTGCTATAGAAATGCTAGAAGAAAGAAAAGAAATGTCTTTTATAAAACAGTGATTTGATTTTGACGAAGAAAAAGCATTGGAATTATTAAAGGAGATCAAGAGTCATGAACAATAAAATAAATTTTAACAAAGATAACTATCTTGAATTTGATGATTTTAATGATGTTATGATTCAAGCTTTCGGAATAGGTTGCTCACTTTGTTATGAACCACAAATAAGTCTTGTATTAAAAGGGCATCCAAAACCAATTGGTAGTTTAATAAAAGAACAAGGAAAGAATTTGTCTGATATTGAAGTTGAAAAATTAATTGAAAAGCCAATCCAAGAATGACAAAAATTTGAGGATATTAATTTTGAAAATCATGAGCCAACATTCTTATGTGATGAATGTTGAAATCAGATGATCTGATAATATAAAAAAGAAAGGAGCTGGAATATATGAAATTTATTGATACAGCTAAATTTACTATCAAAGCCGGTAACGGAGGAAATGGTGCAGTTAGTTTCCATACTGCCCTTTTCGTTCCTAATGGTGGTCCAAACGGTGGAGATGGAGGAAATGGTGGAAGTGTTATATTTGAAGCAGATGGCGGAAAACATTCACTTCTAGATTTAAAACTTCAAAAACAAATTAGTGCACAAGATGGATTTAAAGGTGACATTAAAAATATGCATGGAGCTCAAGGTAAAGATCTTATTGTTCGAGTTCCTGTTGGTACATTAATAATAGATAATAAAACTGGAACAATTTTGGCTGACATGGATGAAGACAAGAAGCAAGTTTTAGTAGCTAAAGGTGGAAAAGGTGGAAAAGGGAACGCAAGATTTGCGAACTCAAGAAATAAAGCGCCAACCATATTTGAAGCTGGTGAAATTGGTCAATTCTATGAAGTTAAGGCTGAGTTAAAAGTTTTAGCTGATGTAGGATTTGTTGGATTACCAAATGCTGGTAAATCAACATTGCTTAGGGCTATTTCAAACTCAAAACCAGAAGTTGCTGATTATGCTTTTACAACATTAAATCCACAATTAGGAGTTTCCAGAGCTAAAGATGGTTCAACATTTGTTGTTGCAGACTTGCCTGGATTAATTGAAGGGGCAAGTCTAGGAAAAGGATTGGGGCATCAATTTTTAAAACACATTGAAAGATGTAGAGTAATTTGTCATGTATTAGACATGAGTGGAAATTATGGGCAAGAAGATGTAATTAAAAATTATGAATTAATTAGAAGTGAATTAGTTAAATATAATTATAAACTGGATGAAAGACCCGAAATTATTGTAGCTAACAAAATGGACACAGATGAAGCACAATTAAATATGATGGAAGAGCATATTAAAGATTATTTTAAAAATAAGAAAGTTGTCTTTGTATCAGGATTATTAAAAGATAACGTTGATGAGTTATTATTAAAAATTGCTAAAGAGCTTGAAACAGCGAAATATGTTCCACTATGAGAAATGGAACAAGATATTTATGAAGGAGTCAAAGTTTATCGCCTTGAAGAGGATGAGGAAGATATTCAAATTCTTAATAAAGGTAATGGTAGGTGAGAAGTTGCAGGAGATACAATTTATAAAATTTATCAAAAGTTCCCAATCACTACTGATGATAACTTATTACTATTTAATGAAAAACTTAAAAAATCAGGAGTATATGACATGTTAAGAGAACGTGGAGTAGGGGCTGAAGATATTGTTAAGGTATTTGAATATGAACTTGAATGAATGGATTAATTTATAAAGGAGCAATATTATGGAATTAAAAGAATATTTAGAATATTTAGTTGAATTTATTAGAGAAACAGTTAAAAATGCAAATGCTAAAGGTGTTGTTATTGGAATAAGTGGAGGAATTGATTCTGCTGTTGTTGCTTGTCTAGCAAAAAAAGCTTTCCCAAATAATTACACAGCTGTTTGAATGCCAATTGAATCTAGTGAAGAAGATTACAAATGTAAACAAGAATTAATTGATCAATGTGGAATTGAAGCTATTGATGTTGAATTGAAAGAAACCTTCTTATCATTTAAAAAGGCAATTAAAGAATCAACAACTCCTGATCATAAATTAGCAATTGCTAATGCAAAAGCTCGTTTGAGAATGACAACTCTTTATACTGTTGCTCAGACAAATTCATACTTAGTTTTAGGAACTGACAATCTTGATGAGTGACATATTGGGTATTTTACTAAATTTGGTGATGGTGGAGTTGATATGGTTCCATTAGTTCATTTATTAAAAAGAGAAGTAAGAGAAGCTGCAAGAATATTGGGTGTTCCTGCTTCAATTATTAATCGTGCACCAACTGCAAGTTTATGAGAAAATCAAACTGATGAAAGTGAGTTAGGGATTACTTATGATCAAATTGATGCGTACTTAGCTGGTGAAATATATGATGAAGTTGTTAAAACAAAAGTTGATCATTTACATAAAATAAGTGAGCACAAAAGAAACGGTGCAGTAGCGCCAAATGAATTCAAAAGAAAATAAAATTATAGGAGGAATAATCATGAAAAAAGTAATTATGAGAGGTGCAGAAATTTTATTTACTGCCGAAGCAGATAACCAACAAGCTTTAGATCAAATGCTATATGATTTTTGCGTAGGTAATAATATTCCTGTTGATTCAGTAGTTTTTAAAGAAGTTTAATGATGGTTTTCCATCATTTTTTATTTTTAATCTAATAATTTTTTCCAATTTTTAATATTTTTAATATAAAAGATAGCAATTAAATATTATAATTATATATGTTATGAAATAACTTAAACAGGAGAGAAAATATGAGTAAACAATTTAAAGGTATCGGAGCTAGCGAAGGTATTGCAGTAGCAAAAGCTTTAGTTCTAGCTGAAGAACACGTAGAAATCAAAAACACAAAAGTTTCTGACATTGATGCTGAAGTATTAAAATTAGAAAATGCAGTGAATAAATCAATTGAAGATTTAGAAAATTTAAAAATAACTACATTAGAAAAATTAGGTCCTGAAAAAGCGGCTATCTTTGATGCTCATAAAGAAATTGCATCAGATCCAGCTATTAAAGACGAAATTATAAATGTTATTAAATCTGAATCTGTTTGTGCTGAATTTGCAGCTCAACAAGTAACTAATAACTTTTATGAAATGTTTGCCTCAATGGATGACCCATATTTTAAAGAAAGAAGTGCTGATATTAAAGATGTTGCTTCAAGAATTATTAAGCATATCTTAGGCATTGCAATTGTTGATTTATCAACAATTAGTGAAGAGGTTATTATTGTTGCTGAAGATTTAACACCTTCACAAACTGCTCAATTAAATAAACAATTTGTAAAAGGTTTTGCTACAAATATTGGAGGAAGAACTTCACACGCTGCTATTATGGCAAGAAGTTTAGAAATTCCTGCAGTTTTAGGTTTAAGAACAATTACATCAGATGTTAAAAACGGTGAAGTTTTTGCATTAAATGGAACAACAGGAATTGTCGAATTAGACTTAACTGATACAATAAAAGCAGAATATGAAAAATTAGCAAAAGAATTTGCTGAGTTAAAAGCTGAATTACAAAAATTTAAAGACTTGCCATCAAAAACTGCTGATGGTCAAGAAAAATTAATTGAAGCTAATATAGGGTCTCCATCTGATGTTGAATCAGTTATTGAAAATGGTGGAGAAGGAGTTGGATTATTCCGTTCAGAATTCCTATATATGGACAATGATCACTTCCCAACAGAAGAAGAACAATATGTTGCTTACAAACAAGTAATGGATGCAATGAAAGGTAAATTAGTTGTTATTCGTACACTAGATATTGGTGGAGATAAAAAATTATCATACTTTGAATTCCCACATGAAATGAACCCATTCTTAGGATATAGAGCAGTTCGTTTTACATTAGATAGAAAAGATATTTTTAAAGATCAGTTAAGAGCTTTACTAAGAGCTAGTGCACATGGTGAACTAGGAATTATGTTCCCAATGATTGCAACTGTTGATGAATTTAAACGTGCTAAAGCAATCGTAGAAGAATGCAAAGACGAATTAAGAAAAGAAAACATTGCATTTGATGAAAATGTTCAAGTTGGAATGATGGTTGAAATTCCTGCTGCTGCAGTTAATGCAGATAAATTCAGTAAATATGCTGATTTCTTCTCAATTGGAACAAATGATTTAATTCAATATTCAATGGCTGCTGACCGTATGAGCGAAAATGTTTCATACTTATACCAACCATTAAACCCAGCTATCTTAAAATTAATTGATTTAACAATTAAAGGTGCACATAAAAACAACAAATGAGTTGGTATGTGTGGAGAAATGGCTGGTGATATTCAAGCATTACCATTGCTTTTAGGAATGGGATTAGATGCATTCTCAATGAGTGCAACTTCAATGTTAAGAGCAAGAGCTTTAATGAGCAAAATTACTATGGCAGAAGCAGAAGCATTAGCAAATAAAGCATTAGCATCTGATGATACTCCTGAAGTTGTTGAGTTAGTTGAATCATTCTTAGCAAATAAATAATTTCTAAAATAACGAAAATCATAATTCGTTATTTTTTATTTGTAAAATTAACTCCATTTTTTGATATTATATTAAAGTGTAAAAAAAGGAGAATAAAATGAATCGAAAAATAAAATTAGGTTTTTTATTATTTTTTGCATTAACTCCATTTTTTTGTATAATGCTTGATATTATAATGACAATAATCCAACCATCAGAAATAAACATAGCAGTGAATCAAAATTTATTTGATATAACTATAGCTAGTGAAACTATTTATTTTTCAATATGAACATCTATTTTAACTATCGTTTGAGCAACTTGCTCAATTATAAATTATTACAGAAAGCCATCTAATAAAATTAAATGATCTGAATCCGAACATGTATTAACCATGATTGTAGCTTATCAACTTCTTGTTATGCTAGTTTATACAGGAACAATAATATTTGCAAATGATAAAATTGAAGGTATGGATACTTGATATAACATTTTAAAATCAATTTTAGAACATTGATTAGTACCTATTGTAATTATTGGTTTTTACTTTTATATACCAAGAAAAGAAAAACTGGATGCAAAAAATTACGTAAAAAATATAGGTTGAAAAAATTGTATTTTACCTATTATTTATATAATTTATATTACGCTTAGAGCAGGACTAATAAAATATTATATAATACATAATAATGTTCCTGAGGAAACAATTTATCAAATATTCCCTTATAAAGGCGGTAATCCTTTTGTAGATAAAGTTTATATATGATTACCAGGTTATTTAGTCACTGCTACAAGCGGATTAATATTAGGTACCTTATTTAATTTTTTAAGTATCAAAACAACAAATAAAATCTGAAAGTAATATATCATTAAGTTAAAGGAAGAGGAAAAAAATGAAAAATTTTAAAAAAGTTATCTTGAATATGTCAGTTTGTGTAAACGTAATGATTTTTGGTATTTTAGCTTTAGTTGCTTTTTATAGTATTGGGTTTAATGATGTAACAAATCTATCTAACGTATCAAAAATAACACACAATAAACAATATTTTGCATTAGCATTAACTGGGATTATTTTAGTCTGAGCATCAATGATTTTACCAATATTAAAATTATTCTTCAGAAAGCCATTTCAAACGATGATTATAAGCATTACTACTTTAGTGGTATTAACTATGGCAACTGCAATGATGATGGCTGCTGATATTACATTTGTTATTAATAATGATTCAGATACATGAAAAGTTTTTGGTGTTATGCTGTTATTACTTGTTGGTTTCAGTATTACAATTCAACCACAAATCAAAATTTTATTTTTTAAAAATGAAGATAAAAAATCATTAGAAATCATCGAGGAAGCTTAGAAGCTTCTTTTTTTTGAATAAAAGTTATGATTATAGGTATTCTATTAAACTAATTGTTTTAATAAAATTAAAATAGCAAAAATATTGTTGTTCAACATTATTTTGCAAAAAATAGATTAGTTGAAAATAAGTTTAAGCTACATTTTTTATTTTATTTAATGTTTTTCATTTAAAATAGTATAATTTAAAATTTTAAAAAAAGTATAATTAATTTTATTAAATGAGGAAAAATAAATGAACAAAAAATGAGAAATAGTATTTGATTATTTAATGCACCTAATTAGGGAAAACAAAGTTCAACCTGGCGAAATATTACCTAGTCAAAATATGCTTAAAACAAAATTTAAGTACAGCGAGCAACCTATTAGAATTGCATTCAATAAATTAATTGAATTACAAATTGTTAAACCAGTAAATGGTAAAGGCTATGTTGTTCAAGAAAAAATACAAAATAACTTATTATTCAGTTTTAGAGAGTTATTCCCAAATTCAATAAATAGATACTACGAACTAAAGGAAACTATAGTTGATAGTAAATTATCAAAATTGACTAATTTTTACGAGGGAACTGAAGTTTATTTCTTTAAATGTGTAAGAAAAGATAAAGATACTCATGAAGTTATCTTGTATCAAGAAAGTTATGTGCCAAAATCAATTTATAAAAATTTGACTTTAAATTATTTAAATGAAAATGGTTTAATGAAATTTATTGAGCATGAAACACCTTCCAAAGTAAGCCACTCTTCAAAAAAAATTTATTTTGAAGAAGCGAACAATAAAGAATTATTACACATTTTTAGTGATGAAACACTTTCTGGTTTTATAGTTGATGAAGGGAATGTCTATGGAATTTTTGGTGAACTACTTGAATATAGAATAAGTAGATATAAGCCAAAATACTTTAAATGAGATTTTATAGAGTGAAGAAAATAAAATAAAAGAGGAAAAGATGAAAAAGAAAGACTATGCGCTAGAAGCGAAACGTTTTATTGATGCAGCTGGTGGTAAGGACAATATTGAATCTTACCTGCACTGTGTTACAAGATTAAGATTAAATCTTGTTGATAAGACAAAAGTTAATGAAGCTGAAATTAAAGCATCTTCATTAACTAAAGGAATAAACTACGCACAAAACCAACTACAAATTATTTTAGGTAGTGGAATTGTTGAAGCAGTTCATGAAGAAGTTCAAAAAATCATGGAAGTAAGTAATGCTCCATTAGATGAAAAATTAAATAGTGATAAATTGGAAGATTTTAAACTACAAGCAAAAGCAAATAAAGAAGCTTTAAGAAATAAAACAGGATTCTTTGGTCAAATCCAAAAGGGTATGAGAGTTTTAGGAGATATATTTGTTCCTATTATTCCCGCAATTGTTGCTGCCGGGTTAGCAATGGGGGTTTCTGCATTACTAAAGCAAATTATTAAACCTTCTGGAGCTCAATTAGATTCATTGCTTTGAATAATTGTAGATATCGTTACAAAAACAGCATTTGATTCACTAGCAGTTCTTGTTTGTTGATCAACTGTTAAAAGATTCGGTGGAAATCCTGTATTAGGTATTATTATTGGATTAATGTTAGTTAGTCCATTATTACCAAATAAAGGATCAATTGCATCATATAATGCGCAATATGATTTTTACAAAGAACAATTAACATTGGGAAAAGCACCACTTGATATTTATAATGCATGAATTAAGGCAGGATTAAAGTGAATGGGTAATGTGCCAAATGCGACAAGTGTATGAGATCCAACAACCGCTGCTGTTGCACCAATTAAACTTTGAATTATTCCAATTACAGGATACCAAGGTTCAGTGTTACCAGCATTAATAATTGGTATTGTTGTAGCATACTTAGAAAAATGAATTAAATCTTGAATGCCAAAATCAGTTAACATGATTTTTACACCATTTTTAACTATTACATTTGCATTATTGATTGCATTATTCTTCTTTGGTCCAATCCTATTAATGGTTGAACAAGGAATTCTAATTGCAACAAAAGCAATATTATCAATTAAATATGGATTCGGAACAGCTATTATAGCAGGTCTTTTACAAGGTATTGTTATTACAGGTTGTCACCAAGTATTACAAGGTCTTGAAATGCAACTTGTTATTGACGGAAGTTTACCAGGTGCAAATGGAGCAGCACCAGCAGGTTCAATCTTCAATGCTATTTGAACTGCTTCAATTATTTCACAAGGTGGAGCAGCAATGGCTGTTGCAATTAAAGCAAAAGATAAATCAGACAAAGAATTAGGTTTCTCAGCTGCTCTTTCTACATTTTTCGGAATTACAGAACCAGCAATCTTTGGAACAAACTTACCAAAAGTTAAACCATTTATTTATGCATCAATTGGTGGATTTTTTGGTGGATTATTTGCAGGAATATTAAATGTTACATGTCCAGGAATGGGAGTTACTGTAATACCAGGATTATTATTATACACAGGAGACTGAGTTAAATTATTAGGAATCATTGGAGTTAATATAATTGCCTTTAGTTCGGCATTCTTACTAACTTTCTTCTTATTCAAAGAGGGTGTTGAAGCTAAAAAAACTAAATTAGGTTTAAAATTTGATGAACTAAAAAGCAAAGTAAAATTTGACAAAATTAAATTTAGAAGAAGCAAAGCGGAGTAATAAAATGCAAAAAGAAAAATATTACTTAATAGGCAATGAAGATCTTAGCGATATTCAAAAATGACATGATAAAAAACAAAGCGATTGATATAATAATCAATTTCATTTAGCTGGATATTCAGGATCAACAAACGATCCAAATGGATTGACTTATCATGATGGTAAGTATTATATTTTTATGCAAAGTTGTCCATTTAGTATTCAACATTTTAATAAGTCGTGAGCTTTATATACAACAACTGACTTTATTAATTACAACTATGAGGGTTTAACTTTAATCCCTTCAACTAAATATGACATAAATGGAGTATTTTCAGGAAGCGCTAGAATAAATGAAAGTGGCGAAATTGAAATATACTACACAGGAAATATTAAGTTTAATGACGTTGATAGAACTGCGTATACTTTAAAAGCATTTATTGATTTAAAAGAAAAATTAGTAACTAAGGAATTATTATTTGAAGCTGATTTAACAAAATATTCAGGTCATTATAGAGATCCTATTGTGTTTGAAAAGAATAATGAATTATTTATGTTGAATGGTGCTCAAACAACTGATTTAAAAGCTATGCTAAATGTTTACAAATTTAATGGTAAAACTTGAGAAAATTTTAAAGATATTAAATTTGATGAAAATGATGAACAAGAAGCTTATATGTTAGAATGTCCAAACTATTTTAAATTAGATGGTAGAGAATATGTTTTTGCTTGTTTAGAACAAGATGCGCCGCTAAAAGATGGCAGCCATTTTGTAAAATACAGAGAAGTTGAAATTGATAATGAAATTAACTTTAAATATAAAACTGATTTAATAAAAATTGATTTAGGTTTTGATTTTTACGCGCCTCAAGTATTTAGTAATACAGGTGAAAGAGTTATTATGTTAGGATGATTAGGAAATTCTAAGTCTAATCCTTTCCCACCAGAATTAACAACATGAAGTAATCAACTTACATTACCAAGAGATTTATATGTTAAAAATGATCGCTTGTATCAATTACCAATAAAGGAATTGGATGCTTTAAGAAAAGATGAAATTTCTTTACTAAATGGTTCTTATAATTATGAAAACGGTCTAAGTGAAATAATCGCTGATCAAATTAATGGTGATTTTAAAATTAGACTTAAAAATGACAAGAATGAAAATATTTCAATTTCAAACAAGAATAATGAATTAATTATTGATAGAAGTAATACCACTTTCAAAGACGAAGAAAATTTACCTTCAATAATTAACTTGGGTAATTTAAATGTTAAAAATTTAAGAATTTTAATTGATAGAAGTGTAATGGAAATTTTTATAAATGATGGTCAGTATGCTATATCAGTTAGATTTTTTATTGATAAACACAATCAAATTCAAACAGACATTAAAAATATTAAAGTTAATCAATTAATAGGGTATTCATACAACTGAAATAATATAATATTTAAAAATGAGTTAAAGGGAAAATAATATGAAAAATATAGTTTCAATTGGAGAAGTGTTAATGGATATTTATTCAGAAAATAACACAATTAAAAGTGAAGTTGGTGGGGCATCATTTAATGTTGCCTGCTCAATTGGAGCAATTAACAAAAATAATAGTTACTTTATGGGTTCTTTAGGAAATGATGAATTTTCAGCTCTTATTAAAAAATTTATTAAAAAATTTAATATTAAAGAAGAATTTATTCAAGTTACTGATAAGCCAACAACAGTTGCTAAAGTTACACTAGATGAAAATAAAGAAAGATTTTTCCAATTTATTAGAAATAGTGATGCTGAATACCAACTTGATAAAGAAGAAAGTCAAAAGCTTTCAAAAATAGATTTTATACACTTTGGAAGTGCTACAGGTTTCTTAGAAGGAAATTTAAAAAAATCATATAATCAATTATTTGAATTAGCAGTTAAAAATGGAATTAAGTTTTCATTTGACCCTAACTTTAGAGACAAACTTTGAGTTACTAATGAAGAAATTGAAGCATTTAAAATTCATTGTCAAAAGTACATGGAAAAAGCCAGTTTAATTAAGTTTTCAGAAGATGAATTATTCTTATTAACAGGAATTGAAAATCAGGAAGAAGCAATTAAAACAATAATGCAAAAAAATCCAACTGCACTAGTTTGTATAACTCGTGGATGTAATGATACTATTTTTGGATGAAAAAATAAATTGAACTATGTTCCAACAATATTAGCTGAAAATTTAGTTGATACTACTGGTGCTGGTGATGCTTTTATTTCTAATTTAATTAATGAATATGTAACATTAAATATTAATGAAAATTCATCAACAGAGGAAATAGCGAATATTATTAAAAAATCTAATATGTTTGCTAATCAAACAGTTCAATATTTAGGTGCATTAAGTTTCTTAGAGCATTTAAACTAAAAAAACTAAGATTTATTCTTAGTTTTATTTTATTTAAATATCGATAAAGTATAATTTATTTAAATACAAAAGAGGTAACTTAAATGATAAAAATGATAGCAATTGATATTGATGGAACTGTATTTGATCATAAAACTGGAA
This sequence comes from Mesoplasma entomophilum, assembly GCF_002804125.1. NCBI lineage: Bacteria > Bacillati > Mycoplasmatota > Mollicutes > Entomoplasmatales > Entomoplasmataceae > Mesoplasma > Mesoplasma entomophilum. The sequence goes on along the minus strand of NZ_CP024966.1, from coordinate 665,790 downwards.
TTCATCAGAAAACTAAAGATGCGATTTTAAAAGCAAAAGAATTAAATATTCCTGTTGTAATTGCAACAGGAAGGAATTTAACAACAATTCATCATATAGCAAAGGAGTTACAAATAGATAACTCTTCATATCCATTTGTTTCACAAAATGGAGGTCAATCTTTTAGTTTTAATCATGATAATAAAGGTGAATTAAAAATTTACTATACTGTTTCTTTTGACATAAGATTAACAAAAGAATTGTTTGACTGTGCAAATAAAAATAAAATTAAAATTTTTGCTTATTCTGAAGATGAAAAGTATGCGTATGCTAATAAAAAAATAAGTGCGTTTAGAACATTTATGAAGTTTAAAACAAAAAGACAAAAATTAATAAGTTACAATAGTAAAACTGATTTTAGTAAATTAAAAGTAAGTAAGTTTATTTGTTTTGGTAAAGCTAAACATATGCAAAAATTTAGAGAATTGGCAGAAAAAAATGATGTTTCTATTTTTGAATTTAGTTATGTGTCTGATGCGCATGCAAATATAGAGTTAAACCCAGTTGGAGTCGATAAAGCATATGGATTAAAATATGTAACAGAGCAATTAAACATTGATCCAAAAGATGTTATTTACTTTGGAGATGGTGAAAATGATATTGCAGCAATTAAGTGAGCAGGCAAAGGTATAGCAATGAAAAATGCTAAAGATGCAGTCAAGCAAGTTGCTGATGATGTTACTTATTTAACAGCTGGAGAAGGCGGAGTAGGAGACTATTTATTTAAAAATGTTTTTAAATAAAATAAATTTTGAAATTGAAGTTTATATAGCTTCATTTTTTAATGTTCAAAAACTAAATTTTTCTACATTTTTTTGAATAATTAATATACAATTTATTTAGTTGTTTTAAAAGGAGACAAGCATGAATTTATTACTATTTAAAGAAATTTCAAATTCACAACAATATCTAATTCTTGAATGATTAGATGTTGCATTTAGTCATGCCCAAATTTTTGAAACTATTTTAGAAACTGAGAGCCTCTCCCTTAAGTAGGAAGTCATATAAATAACGACTTCTATTTTGTCATATGATGACATTTTTTTGAGTTTATAAACTTAACAATCATATATGAATAAAAGAGGAAACCAAAATGGAAAATAACATCTTAGAGTTACGTAATGTGACTAAAGACTATGATGGTAAAGTTGTTTTAAAAGGTATAGATTTAAATATTAAAGAAGGAGAATTTATTACTCTTTTAGGACCTTCAGGTTGTGGAAAAACAACAACTTTAAGAATCATAGCTGGTTTTGAAAAACCAAACAGTGGGCAAATTATGTTTGAAGGTAAAGATTTATTGCCTATCCCAATTAACAAAAGACAGTTTAATACAATCTTTCAATCTTATGCACTTTTTCCACATTTAAATGTGTTTGATAACATTGCATTCGGTTTAAGAACCAAGAAAACTAAAAAAGATATTCTACAACGTGAAGTGCTAAAACAAATTAGACAAGTTGGATTAGAAGGATTTGAAGACAGAAATATTAATGATCTTTCAGGTGGTCAAAAACAACGTGTAGCTATTGCTAGAGCTTTAGTTATGAAACCGAAAGTTTTATTATTGGATGAACCATTAGCTGCATTAGATGTTCAATTAAGACAACACATGCGTGAAGAGTTAAAAAGACTACAAAAAGAAATAGGTATTACATTCTTGATGGTCTCACATGACCAAGAAGAAGCATTAAGTATTAGTGACCGTATAGTTGTCATGAATCAAGGAGCAATTCAACAAATTGGAACACCAGAAGATATTTACAATGAACCTGAAAACTTATGAGTAGCAAAATTTGTAGGGCAATCAAACATTATTGAAGATGGAATTTTTGTTGAAGACAATAAAGTAAAAATTGATGGTAAAAATTTTGTCTGTGATGACACAAACTTTGGTGAAGATGAAAAATCAATTGATATTGTTATTAGACCAGAAGATATTGAAATTAAGAAAACAAACACAGGATACTTTAATGGGACTGTAATAAACACAGTCTTTAAAGGCGTTCATTGAGAAGTTTTAGTTGAAACAACTAAAAAAAGAATTTGAAAAATACACACAACACATACTTTCGAAATTGATGATAAAGTTTCAATTAAATGAAACGACCAAGCTATTCACGTAATGTGGAAAGAAGTAGAATAAATTAATGAAAAAAGTTTCAAAAGCTGTAGAGGCTGAAAACATAATTAATGTTAATTTAGATGAAAGTTCTTTGAAAAATAAAGAAAGTATTTCATCATCAGAGAGTAAATCATTTTTTAAGAAAGTAATTAAACCAAAATCAAAACAAAAAGAAGGTTTTGATCAAGAACAACTTGAAACAGCAATCGATAATGAAATTGCTCGTGAAAACAAACAAAAAATTCGCCAAAAAATAAAAGAAATAAACAAAACATTAAACAAAACAAAATTATTTAATTTTGGAAAAGGTAAAGCTTGACCAATATTATTACCATTTTTTGTAGTTATGATTTGTTTAGTTATAGTACCAATAATTTCTATTATTGTTTATTCAGTAGTTCAACCAAGTGGGGATATGAAAATGTTCGAATTTTCATTGAAAAATTTTATTAGAATATTTTCAACAGGCGGAATTATGAGAACTATAGGTTTGACAATAGCCTACGCATTTTTAGCTGCATTAATGTGTATCATTTTCGGATACCCTATTGCGCTAATTATGTCAGAAATGAGATCAAAAATATTAGCAAAAAATATGTGACTATTAGTTACTATGCCAATGTGAATTTCAATGCTATTAAAAGTGTTAGGGTTAAGAAGTTTATTTTTAATAATGGCACCAAGTGCATTGGGAACACAATTAGCAATTATTATTGGAATGACATATATGTTTCTTCCATTTGCTATAACTCCAATTTATGATTCACTAGAATCAAGAAGAGTTGACATTGAAGAAGCTGCTATGGATTTAGGGTGTTCTAAATTTAGAACTTTCTGAACAGTAACTTTTAGATCTTCAATGCCTGGAGTTATAACAGCATTAACATTAGTTTTATTACAAGCAGCTACATCATTAGTTGTTGTTCAATACATGGGTGATGGAAAAATCACATTAATTACATCAATTATTGAATCTTATTTCTTTAAAGGTAGTGACTTTGGATTTGGTGCAGCAATAAGTGTTGTATTAGCTGTATTTGTATTCTTACTAATGGTAGTTTCAAAATTCATAAGTAATAAATTTGAAAAGAAAGGAGCTAGATCATGAAAAGATTCTTCCGATCAACTTACTTTGCTATAATTCTTTTAATAATCTATATCCCAATTGCCGTAATGATTTTCTTTTCATTTAACAGTAGTAGTTCAGTTTCTAACTGATCAGGATTTAGTACAAAATGATATGAAGAATTTTTCAAAAATTCTCCCTTTATTAAATCTATTATCACATCTTTATTCGTTGCAGTTGTATCAACAGTAATTAGTGTTGTTATTGGAACAATGGCTGCAATTGGATTAAGTCGTGTATCAAAAAGAAAACAAAGTAAATGAAATTCAATTGCAAACATCCCTTTAATTAATGCTGATATTATTACAGCTGTTGCTTTAATGATTATCTTTTTATTAAGCGGAGTTAAGTTTGGTATATTCACATTAATAATGGCTCACGTTTCATTTAACGTTCCTTACGTATTAATTACAGTTATGCCAAGACTAAGAAAAGTAGATAAATCAATAGTGGAAGCAAGTTATGATTTAGGTGCTAAAACAGGAACTGTAATTTTCAAAATAATTTTACCTATCTTAAAGCCAGCTATAATAATTGCTACAGTTATCGCATTTGCGATGAGTTTTGATGATTTCATTATTTCTTATTTCACTGGTGGTGATCAAACTAATGTTGCTTCATTTATTTATTCAACAAAAAGAATAAAACCATACATATTTGCATTTGGAACAATGATGGTTGCTATAATTGCTGCTGGTGTAATAATTTGAAATGCTGTTCTTTTCACAAAAGAAAGAAAAGAACAAGTTAAGTTACAAATTAAAAATGGAACTTACAAATCTAAAACTATTTATAGACTTGAAAAAGAAATTAATGATTTATTAATCTCTTTAGAAACAATCACAAAAACTAAAAAATCAAAAAGAATAAACGTTTGATTTAAATATTACATTTTAAAATTAAAGCTAAAATTTGCAAGTTCAAAAAACTATGATAAAAAAATAGCTAAATTAGAATGAAAAAGATATAAATTGCAAAACACAATTAATAGAGAAAAAAGATATGGTGTTAGATTAGAAAAAGCTAAAGCAAAGCAAAAACAATTGCAAAAGCAAATTAATAAGGCAACTGACATAAAAAGAGCTGCTAAGCTTTCTATTCAATTAGAAAAAGTTGAAGAAAAAATAACTTTCCTATCTGAGGAAATAGCTTGAATTACTCAACAAGAAAAAGAAGCAATTAAAAAAGCTGCTTCTATTAACAAAAAAATTAAGCAATTGAAAAAAGAATTTAAGGCAGAAGAGAATCCTTCTAAAAAAACAATCAACTGGTATAACAAAAAAATCAAATACTATGAAGAGTGAAAAATTGAAGTTGAAGAAGGTAAAAATAACTTTAAATTGAGAATGATCGTTGAAAAATTAAAAGAAGTTAAACGAGTAAATGAAAATAAAATTAGTGATTTAGCTGCAAAATTAGATTTAATTAGCACACAAGCTTTTAGAAAAGTTAGTGTAACAAGTAAAATTAATAAACAAATAATGCAAAATCCTAATGATGCTAATTTAAAAGAAATTAAACAGGATAAAATAGCTAAATTTGAAATAACATTAAACAAATTAATTGAATCTAAAAATGAAAAAATTTCTAAATTAAAAATTAAAATATCAAAAGAAAAAGAAAAATATTTTCCAAGCGATATTGATGAAACTAATTTCACAAAGGGTTTCTTTGCAAGAACATGAAAAATTGCAATGGTAACAATTTTAGCTTTAGTTTCATTTACAGGATTAACAGTAGCTTATGTAATGAATAATATTTATGATTTAGTTATTGGTAATTGAGGAGAATACATTGATGCTTCTCTAATTAAAGAGTTTGAAGAAGAGTATGGTGTTAGAGTTAATTATCAAGTATATGATTCAAACGAAACACTTTATAACAAACTTTACACTTTTAGTTATGACTTAATGGTTCCAAGTGATTACATGGTTCAAAAATTAGCTAATGAAGGTAAGTTAGAGGCATTGGACTATTCAAAGTTAAATGTAGTTTCTGATGATTTCAAAGTTGGTGAACAATTACATGCTGGAATCAATAAAACTGCTAAATTTGAAAATGAAGCTGAAGAAAATAACCCAAAAACAATTAGCAACGATTTACTTGACGTAATGACAAAAAGCAAAGTTGAATATGTTGAAGATAGCGAAAAAACATTGGGCACAGGAACAATTGTTGATTATTCAATACCATACCTATGAGGGGATTTAATAATTGTTGTTAATCCTAATTCAAAAGGCAATGACAAGGGTGGGGAAAATATTAAGTGATTACTTAAAACACACCCAGAAGTTTTAAGCAAAACATCAGTTAATGGAGTTCTTTCAGATGTAGTTGCAGGTGAGTCATATGATGAACATGCTACATATACAATGAAAAATTCAGCTTTATCATGAGGAATTTTATGAGATGCAGCAGCAGCAGGAAAAGAAGTTCTTCTTAATGAAGATCCAAAAAATGTTTTTGCTATTGCAGGACAAAAATTATTTGGAGAAGGTAACTTTACTTCTAAAGAGTCAATTAATGCAGCATCAAATGAACTAAAAGGTTTATTAAAAAATAATAACGTTGCATTGCAAGGTGATTTATTGATTGAAAATGCCAGTGATGGAAAATTTGATTTTGCTGTTATGTATAATGGTGATGCCGCACTAGCCAATCGTATTTACAATGGTGAAGAAGAAGGCGGAAGTGGCGAAACTGAAGAAGACTCACTAACAAGAAATGAAAGAGAAGATAAAATCAATTTCTTATATGGTCGACCAAATGCAAAAATTGAAGGAACTGAAGATAAGTATGAAACAACAAATATTTATTCTGATAACCTAGTAATGGCTAGAAATTCTAAACATAAGGATGTAGCTTATGACTTTATCAATTTTTACATAAAACATGCACAAGATATTTCAGAATTTACAGGAACTCCAACAGGTTTTAAAGAAACTTTAGAAGCAGCTGTAGGTGATGGCGGAATGTATGAAAATTATAAAGCTTTATTTGAACCAATCATTTTACATAAAGAAAAATACGAAGGTAATTTACAACCGTTCTTTAATAATAATACATACGATCCAATCTTGGTTGATGCATTCAATATGCTTCGCACAAGTAAATAAATTTTTAAAAATAGTATATAATCTTTCAAAAGGTTATATACTTTTTATTTTGAAAGGAAATACACTGATGACTTTTAAATTAAACAAAGAATACTTTTTAAATTGACATAAAAATTATTCTATAACTGACTGAAGATTATGATACAAAATTATATTTATAGTTTTAATGACATTTATAGTTTTGTTTAGCTATATCCAACTATTTGTAAATATGTCTTTAGTTGTAAAACAAATTAATGACTTAAATCTAAGTTCTGATATTAGTAGTGAAGAATTAAGCAAGGTTTTGACTAGTTTAAATATATCAAAAGCAACAGAAGCTAGGCTAGTTTTTACAGTAACTAAAGAAGGCTTTTTAAATGCAGGTTATCAACCTTTTGAACAATTTGTTCAGATGTCTTCATTTTTTACATTAATTAGTAATTTATTAGTTTTAATTTGAATGTATGTTGCATTATTCAAGCCTTTAGATGAAGGAAAAAAAGGAATATTAAATAATAGAACTTCAATTATTTTTGCAGCATATATTACAGTAACATTCTTACTTTACAATTTTATATTAAGAATTACAGTTTCAGATATAGCAAATAATTTCATGAGTCATTTTGTTAACGAAATGTTTCATACTGTAGCACCGATATTTTTTGTTGTTTACATATTATTTGCAGTTAAATGAGAAGAAAAAGATAAGCTTTCATTTATAGAATTAAAGAAAACTTGAATATATGGAATATTGGGATTAACTACATATGGAGCATATGCAATTATCAGAGGATTATTAATGGTTGCTGGTGGAACTCCTGGGTCTAGTCAACAAGCATTCCCATATCCATTTTTACAAGTAACTGAAGCAAAAGTTAAAATGGGTGCTATTGAGTTACCGGGAATAGTTTTATTTTTAATATTTATGGTAGTTATTGCAAGTATATGTATTGGTTTTACATTTTTATATAGCTTTATTATTACTAAAAAAATAAAAAGAGGTATGCATAATGAAAAATAATTATTTCGCATTAAAAAAACAAAATATTAGTTCATGATATTTTAAAAATTACACATTGAAAGATTGAAAATTTTGATTTAAGTTAACTTTCGTAATTATACTATCTGCAGTATTACTTATGAGTTATTTAAAACCAATAATTAATTCAAGCATTTATGTTTCTCAAATTAATGAACTTATTAAAGAAAAAGGTTTTACAAACATTAATGATCTTATAAACTACGCAGCTGATAAAAATTATGACTGATTAATTATTACAAAAAATGGAAGTGAAAATCATTTTAACATAATAGCATCAATAAACTTTACATTAGTTGGTGAAACTAAAACATTACATGCAAATTATCAACCTTTTGAAGAAATTTGATTCAGAAGTTCATTCTTTACTTTATTAAGTAATCTCCTAGTATTAGTATGAATCACAACATCATTAATTAAACCTAAAAATGAAGGGCAAAAAGGATTGTTAAGTACTAACAGTGCAATATTAACAGCAACATTTATAACTATTACATTTTTAATATATCAGCTAAGTTTAAGACCAACTGTTATTGCAACAAGCTTAGGAAATGGCAAATCTTTAATTCAAGCAATATTTCCTAGTGCTACATCTGTAATTGAAAATGAAGTTTTCCATACATTTGGGCCTATTGCATTTGTATTATATATTATTTTTGGAATGCATCATGATTCAAAAGAAAATATATCAGCTAAGTTTTTACATAAAAACTGAATGCAAGGAATAATAATTTTAATTAGTTATGGTGTATATGCAATTATTAGAGGATTAATAAAAGAAGCAGGAGGAACTGCTCCAACTTCAATGTATGCTTATCCATATTTTTTCTTGCAAGTTACTACACCCGCTAAAGATGGTTTATTAGGAATACCAGGTATTGTATGATTCTTTATTTTTGTTGTTGTAATAGCGGCAATTTATATTGGTTTTTCATCATTATATAAGTATTTAATAATTAAAAGAATTGATAAAAAATAATACATAAATTGGTCAGACATCAAAGTCTGACTTTTTATTATTATTTTAAAAGTGCAACTATCAATTTACATAATAAGATTTTTTTTATATACTTATATAGTATTTAATGGCGGCATAGCCAAGTGGCTAAGGCATGGGTCTGCAACACCCTGATCATCGGTTCGAATCCGATTGCCGCCTCCAAATAAATTCAATCGTTCAGCTATCTGAACGATTTTTTTTGCAAAATTTAATTTTATAAAAAATCTATTGTTTTTTTTGTAAAACTTATTTATAATAAAAAAGTCCCTTAAATTGAGGTGTACCAATAATAACAAATGCGCCCGTAGATCAATTGGATAGATCGTTTGACTACGGATCAAAAGGTTGGGGGTTCGAGTCCCTCCGGGCGCACCAATTAAATTTTAATGTTATTATTGAAAAAGTAATAACATTGTCGTATCGGGAAGTGGCTCAGCTTGGTAGAGCATTCGGTTTGGGACCGAAGGGTCGCAGGTTCGAATCCTGTCTTCCCGACCATTATATTTTTTTGTGGGCCCTTAGCTCAGCTGGGAGAGCACCTGCCTTGCACGCAGGGGGTCGTCGGTTCGATCCCGATAGGGTCCACCATTTTTTTACGGCGGGGTAGCTCAGTTGGTTAGAGCGTTCGGTTCATACCCGAAAGGTCGCGAGTTCAAATCTCGCCCCCGCTACCATAATTAAGGACCTTTAGCTCAGTTGGTTAGAGCATCCGGCTCATAACCGGACGGTCATTGGTTCAAGTCCAATAAGGTCCACCATTAGCTAATAAATATGGTTGCAACTTGAATATTACATGGAAGATTACCCAAGTCCGGCTGAAGGGATCGGTCTTGAAAACCGAGAGTCGGGGAAACCCGAGCGGGGGTTCGAATCCCTCATCTTCCGCCATTTTTATCGCGGGGTAGAGCAGTTGGTAGCTCGTCGGGCTCATAACCCGAAGGTCGTAGGTTCAAGTCCTGCCCCCGCAACCATTTTTAATGGCCCCATAGCGAAGTTGGTTATCGCGCCTCCCTGTCACGGAGGAGATCACGGGTTCGAGTCCCGTTGGGGTCGCCATCGGTTGTGTAGCTCAGTTGGTAGAGCAGCAGATTGAAGCTCTGCGTGTCGGCGGTTCAATTCCGTCCACAACCACCACTAAAAAAATTTAAGCACTTATGTGCTTTTTTTATTTTTTTAAAAGAGTAAAATTATTTATAAATAAAAAATAGGAGGTTAACAAGATGCATGCACCAAAATTCAAAAAAATGATTTATTTTTCAACTTATGTAATAGTTTCTGCATATGTTTTGTTTGCCTTTTTATTATCTTTTGAGGTTATGAAAACAAATAACTATCAAGCAATTAACATGATTATTGAAAAAGTTAATAATCTTTTTTCAATTATTTTAATAATATTGTTAACATCTGAAACTATAAGATTCATTTCAAGAGATAATGAAGATTTAATTAAAAATAAAAATATTAAAGTTTTAACTAAGAAAGAGAATATAAAGTCAATATTTAAACTTTTAAGCCTAATAATCCCATTTTTAGCAATTAAACTTGTAAGATTTATGTTTATTGACAGGTTTAAAGAGAATTTGCCTTTATCAATTCAAATAGTTACCATTGTTTTTTTAGTAATGAGTATTATCATAATAAGTCTTATTTTGTATATAGTAATAAGTTATATTTTTAAAAAGAACTGACTAATTGAAAATAAAGGCGAAGTTGATCTTGCTTTGTGAATTCAAAAATATGAACCAACAAATAACGAAAATGATGAATGTGATCAAAATAATGAAATTGTTTTTATTAATTTAATAAAACATTTTTTAGCGTATACAGTTAAGGAAAGTGAACTAACTTTTAAATCTTTAAAAACTAAAATTAATAAAACTGAAAAAATGAGAATCATGCCACCATTAACTAACTAATTTTATTTATAAAATAAAACGAAAGAGGTTAGGGAAATGAAAAAAAACAATTACTTTACTAGCTGCGGTTAGTATTGTTGGAGGAGCAAGCGCAACAATTGTGTCTTGTTCTTTTAAGGGTGATAAAAATAAAGGCGGAACAAAAGATACAAAAACGGCTGATAAGGAAACCAGCCAAGTACTATTAAAAGCAGAAATTCAAAAATATTTGGATGAAAACGGAGCATTCAATAGCAAAGAAGAAGCAATAAAAAATATTCAAAATAAAACTGATTGAAAAACCGAGGGAATAGAATTATTAACAGGTAGTGTATATGGAAGTGATTCTACTTCATCTATTCATATTATGGCAAAATTAAAAAAAGGCTATGTATGACAAAAAGCGTCAGTTGGAGAGTTTGATGTAGCAATTAAAATTAACAACGAAAAAAACGTAAGTGAAGTTGCTAAAGAATTGAGCATGTCTTATTATGATAATGAAGATGAGGCAAAAGAAAGTATTAGAGTTAAATTTAAATCGATTACTGGTGTTGAACAAGTTAGCGTTGTTAGAATAGCAACAACAAGAAATGAATTAAAATTTGAAGTCAGTTTAAGTTATAGGGATAATGTTGAAGGACCAGAAAAACAAGAAGTTTCTATAAATTTAAAAAATAATTTAAGCACTGATATTTATGCGGCTAATCAATTAGTCACCAATGGTAATAAAAAATATGAGTCAAAAACTGCTGCTGCGAAATTTATCAAATCAACTTTTGAAAATATTGAAGGTATAAAAAATACAAGTTTAGTTTGGGATCAATGAGCACCTTATAACTACACTATTTCAATTAAATATGATGAGAAAAGCAAAGGTCCTGAAAAAATTGAAGGAGTTATACAACTTAAAACCAACTTAACAGAAGCTGTTAAAACAGCTAAGAATATTTTTGAGTCAAAAGAATATAAAAGTGTAGTTTCAGCAAAAAGTGAAGTTGAATCTAACTTAAAAATTGATGGAATATTAAATGCTGAGTTTTCTTGAGAAGACGAGGCAGCATTAAAATACAATGTTAAATTAACATACTCAAATGATTTCTTTGGGCCAACTTCAATAAGTGGAAAACTATTAAAATATGAATCTGCAATTTTTGAGAAGATTGAAAATCAAACGATTGATATGAGAAAAAACAATAAAATATCAATTGATTTAAAGGGCAAAAATTTAACTAATAAGAAAATATCTGTTAGTTCAGATGATTCTTCAATAGAAGCATCTTATACTGATGGTAAAATTTCATTAGTTGCTAATGACAATAAAAATATTCAAACAGTGATTAAAGTTTGAGATGAAGAAGAAAAAGAATATGGAATAGAATTCTCAACATCAATATTAGCAAAACCTGAAATAGTTTCTAATTTAGAACCAGAATATGGATGATATTTAAATCATGAAACAACTTTAGATATTATGATGAAAGATTTTGATAAAGCTAAGGGAGATAATCTTGAAATTACTTCACAACTTCAAGGAATTGAAAATTCTTTTCCAGTTTCAACATATGTAGAAATTAAACTAGTTCATGATTCTAAAGATGAACAGAAATTTACATTTTATTATAAATTTATAAAGACACTACCTGAAAAGGCTAAAGTGCAAATAGGTTTAAAATTAAACGGAGAAATAGTTTCAATTTTTACATTAATTTCAAAAGCCGAAGTTAATATTTCAGATAGTATAAATGAAACGTTAAGTAATATTCAAAATAATTATAATTGAAAACAAGGGCAAGAAACCAATTTACAAAAACAAGTAGAATCTGATTTGAAATCAATGAGTGGCATTTCTGATGTTTACTTTGAGTGAATTGAAAAAGAACAGTTATCATATAAAGTAACAATTAAATATAAATTAGGTAGCACGGGAGAAAAGGTTTTTTCAAATAAAGGTACATGATATGTGCCTGCAGAGTTTGAAAAAAATGAATCCTTGACTTTTGATATGAGAAACCCATCTTTAAATACATATGAAGTTTATGGTAAAAATTTGTCAGGTAAAAAATTTGGAATAAAAACTGATAATTCAGAAGTTATTGCCGAAACTAATGGAGAAGTCAAAGTTAAAAACAATAAGCAATTTTTAACTATTAAAGTTTCATCAACTGCAAAAGATGACATCACAAGTATTATAACTTTATATCAAGAAGATGATCCTAATCAAAAAAATGAAATCCAAGCAAAAATTTGGGCATTGCCATATTTAGTTGAAACAAGTAATAATTGACCAAAAGAGCAATTGAAAATAAAAAAGGATGAAACAGTAGAATTAAGATTTATAATAAAAAATTATAAAAACAGTAGTATAGATAAAATTCAACTATTTAAAGATGACACAGATTATGAGTATTTTAAAATGTCATTAGAAACAGTTGATGAATCAAAAGGCGAATTTATTTGAAAAATAACAGGTAATGTAAAACATTGATTTTGAGGTTCAACGAATATTAGTTTAAAAATTAAAAGTGAAAACTCTGATTGACAAACTTTAAAATTAATTAATCAAAAAACAGTATAATTTTTTTGATAACAACTTAAAATGTTGTTATCTTTTTTATTTCATTGATTTTTTAATTGTTATATAATTAAAATTGTACAAAAAACAAGAGGAGAAATATCATGAGACAAAAAGTAATTTTCGGAAATTGAAAAATGAACGGAACTAATGCTGAACTTGTTACTTTTTTAAAAAAAGTTGACAAAGCTGCTAAAAAATCAGATGTAGTTGCAGGATTAGGTTTACCATTTACATTATTAACAACAGGAATTGAAAAAGCAAAAAATGTTAAAATTGCTGCACAAAATGTTCACTTTGCTGAAAAGGGAGCATTCACTGGAGAAGTTTCAATTTCAATGTTACAAGAAGTGGGAGTACAATACGTTATTATTGGTCACTCAGAAAGAAGAGAAATGTTTGGGGAAACTGATGAAACAGTTAACAAAAAAGCTACTGCAATATTAGCTGCAGGAATGACACCAATTATTTGTTGTGGTGAAACTTTAGAAACTAAAGAAGCTAAAAAAACTGTTACATTTGTAAATGCACAAATTAAAAAAGCTTATAAAGGAATTAGCGCAGAAGACGCACTAAAAACAATTATTGCTTATGAACCAATCTGAGCTATTGGAACAGGTAAAACTGCAACAAGTGAAGATGCTGAAAAAGTTTGTGAAGCTATTCGTAAAAATTTAACAAAAATTTATGATGAAAAAATTGCACAACAAATTACAATTCAATATGGTGGAAGTGTTAACCCATCAAACATTGCTGAATTAATGTCACAACCAAACATTGATGGAGCACTTGTTGGTGGAGCTTCATTAAAAGCTGATGATTTTATTGCATTAATCAAATACAAAAAATAATTAATGAATGAAATTAAGCTTTTAGTTTTAGATATGGATGGTACTTCTTATCACAAGATGGGAAATATTATCGAATCTAATATTAAACCATTACAAGATGCTATTAAAACTGGTACTAAAGTAGCTTTTGTTACTGGAAGACCAGTTTTAGCAAAACCAAATAATTTAAAAGCTCATAATTTGGTTGAAGAGAATGCAATTTTAATTGGATGTAACTCTGGATGTATTTATGATTTAAATACTGAAAAAGTTTTAAAAAGTAGTCCAATTAAATCTGACCAAGCTAAAAAATTATTTGAAGAAGTTAAAAACACAGATACAATCCTATGAGGATATGTTGATGATTTAAATACAGTTGTTCTTTCAAGAAAAGTTAATGATGTTTATAATGAAGAATGTCACTGAGAAGGAAGGTTTTTTGACGGAGAATATTTAATCTATGATGATGTTAAAGATAATTTTAATTTTAACTTTTTTAAGATTTTAGGATTCAATGGTAATTATAATCTTTACAACAAATTTGAAAAAGATTTCAATTTAAATATTGCAACAAATAATGGAAAAATTGCTGAAATCAATGCACCAGGAATCAACAAAAAATTTGCAATTGATTGATTATCAGAATACTTTAATATTCCACTAGAAAACATTGCTGCAATGGGTGATGGCATGAATGATTTACCAATGATAGAGCATGCTGGAATCGGAGTAGCTTTAAAAAATTCAGAACCAAGAATTAAAGAAGTTGCTCAAGTATATATAGATAAAGAAAACACAGAAGGTGCTGTTGCAGAATTTGTTAACAAGTACATTTTGAATAAATAACAAGGAGAAATAAAAATGAATGTTAAAAAACCTGTTATCTTAGCCATTTTAGATGGTTGAGGAATTGAAGAAGCTGGTGCTGGTAATGCAGTTGCTAATGCTGATCAAAAATTTGTAAAAGAAATGATGGGTATGTACCCTTGAGTTAAAGCACATGCTTCAGGTGAATGAGTAGGTTTACCAGAAGGGCAAATGGGTAACTCAGAAGTAGGGCATATTCACTTAGGTGCTGGAAGAATCAACATGGAATCTCTAGCAAAATTAAACCATGAAGTTAAAGTTGATGGATTTTTAACAAATGAAGTGTTAGTAGATACTTTTAAATATGTTCAAGAAAACAATAGTGCATTACATTTAATGGGATTATTCTCTGACGGTGGAGTTCACTCACACATGAACCACATGATTTCAATGTATAAAGCAGCTGTTAAATTTGGTTTAACAAATATTAAATTTGATTTAATTACTGATGGTAGAGATACAGCACCAAAAGTTGCAGAACAATATATCAATCAATTATTACAAGTTATTAAAGATAACAACAATATCGGTGAAATAGCTTCAATTAGTGGAAGATACTTTGCAATGGATCGTGATAAAAGATTTGAAAGAAGTGCAGCAGCATATATAACAATGACTGAAAGAAAAGTTGATCAACCTAAATTTACAGACCCAATTGAATATGTTAAAGCAGCATATGAAAATGGATTAGATGATGAAATGATTGTGCCAGCATACAATGCAAGTGTTGTTGATTCAGAATTAAAAGCAAATGATGCAATGATTTTCACAAACTTCCGCCCAGATCGTGCTATTCAAATGGCATCAATCATGACAAACAATAATTATCCAGCGTGAAATGATGAAGCATTCAAAGGTATTGAATTCATTGGAGACAAAATTAGATTTGTTTCAACAATGAAATATGCAGATAGTGTAACTTCGCCATTTATAGCATACCCACCAACTCCATTAACTAATACTTTAGGAGAATACATTTCAAGTTTAGGATTAAAACAATTAAGAATTGCTGAAACTGAAAAAATTGCTCACGTTACTTTCTTCTTTGATGGAGGAAACGATTACTTTAAAAATGGTTTAGCAAAACCTGAAGAAATTACTTTACCACATGCAAATATTGATTTAATTTCATCACCAAAAGTTGCGACTTATGACTTAAAGCCAGAAATGTCAGCTATTGAAATTACAGATAAATTATTAGAAGAAATTAAAAAAGATGAATTTGATTTAATTATCTTAAACTTTGCTAACTGTGACATGGTTGGACATACAGGAAATAATGATGCAACTGTTCAAGGAGTTAAAGTTTTAGACGAACAATTAAAACGTATTCATGATGAATTTGTTTTAAAACACAATGGTGTAATGGTTATTACAGCCGATCATGGTAATGCAGAAATCATGATTGATGAAACTGGAGGGCCTAACAAAAAACACACAACTAGTTTAGTTCCAATAATCGTTACTGATAAAACAATTGAGCTAAGTGATTTTGATTCAGCTATCGCTAAAGTTGCACCAACAATTTTAGAAATCATGGGATTAGAAATTCCTAAAGAAATGACTCAGCCTTCAATGATTATCAAAAAAATAAAATAGTTATTTGCTTTTAAATAACACTTATGAAGTTTTTTTCATAGGTGTTATTTTTATTTTTAAAAAAGTTGTAAAGTCAATTTATTAGTGTTATTATAAATTGGAAACGTTTCAAAATAGAACATTTCATTTTTACTTCAACAAGGAGAGTTTTATGAAAAAAATATTAACTTTATTGTCAGCATCTTCATTTACAGTTACTGGAATATCAGCTATTTTCTCTTATAACAGCGTTTCGACTGCTACTAAAATTGATTTATCAGAAATTTTTGACAATTACTACGTATCAAATATTAATTTGTCAAAAACTGATATTGAAAATGAACTTATTAATTATATGAAGAATTCAAATTCTAATCTATTGGAAGTTAGTAAATCAGATTTTAGTATTAAAATTATTAAGCCAGATGTTTCATTTGTAGGTAAAGTTTTAATAACAGCGAATCCGAATTCTTTCATTTTAAAAGGAACACATGAAATATACCCTAAGAAGGCAAATATAAATCAAATTTTAACATTAAATGCTAATGAAATAAATTATTTAACAACTCAAGAAGAAATATTAGACATTATAAATAATGAACTAAATCAAGTTTATAAAGTTAATTCAAAAGACCTAAGCATATCAAAAAAACAAGAATTAATTGGGTCTGATGGCTTTTATAGTGTTGTAGCAAGTGCAAGATCAAATGCAATTGAAGGTTATTGAAATAATTCTTTTGATGCTTTACCAAAAAAAGATTTAAATGATGTTTTAAAAGATTATATTTTGAATCCTGAAGATATTAATGTTAAACCTGAAGAACAAATAGCAAAAGAAGTTGTTAATTATGTTAATGCAAATAATAAAGATTTAAAAAATGCAAGTTTTTCTGTAGATGATATAATGGTTTCAAAAATAAAATCTACTCCTGGGATTGATGGAAGAGTAGAAATAGCACCAAATGAAGAATCTAATTTAGTATTTGGGAATTCAAAAATTATTAAAATACCGGCTTTAGAAAAAATCCCTTTATCTAGAGCACTTATAAGTTTTGTACCATTAGAACAAACAACTGAAGAAGATGTAATAAATGAAATAAGAAAAACTAAAGGTCTTGAAGACTTAAAAGCAGAAGAAGTAAATATAACAATAACTTCTCCAAGTGCTGGAACAAAAGGTTCAATTAAAACTGTTGCTACGGATAAATCGAGAAGAGTAATAGGGGCTCATACAAATGAAATAGCTCAATTAAAATGAAATATAAATGAATTATTTAAAGATTATCCTCAAGAAAAAATAACAGAACAAACTGAATTGAAAGATTTTATTAATTTCGCTTATCAAGAACATAATGTTAAAATTGATTCAAAAACTCAAAATGAATTAGAATTTACAAAAACATTAAAGCCAAATTCACTTTCAAAAAATTCAAGCGAATATTTAACAACTATAAATATTACACCAAAAAAAGGAAGTAATAATTTTGTAGGTAAATATGATTGTTTTGTAGAAACAGAAGTTAGCCATTTAACAAAAATCTATAGTGATTCAATTGCACAACTTAGTTCACCAAAAATAGTTGAGGATATTTATGAATATAATTTCTTATCAGAATTCAACAAAACTTTAAATTTACAAGACGATGCTTTAGATTCTAATTTTACAGCAACTTATGTTGAAAGAAAAGATTGAAATGATAATGGTTACACAATTTTTACAGTTAAAATAGAAGCAAAAAATTCTTCAAAAAAATATAAAGGTTTTGGTGTAATAACATTAAAAGTTAAAAATTATGAAACTACATATGAAGCACTTAAAGGTGATATTAAAAGTTTGTTTGACAAATATCCACAATCAGCTTCGTTTAATCAAGCAGATAATGTAAACAAAATAGTAAATTTATTGAATAGCGATAAGGCGAGTGATCTTAGAAAGAGGCATTCAATTTTAAGAGTTGAAACTGTTGGGTTAGAAAGAACAAGAACACTTGCTGGTTGATATCATTTTAATTACATAAGAGTAGAAATGAAACAATTTAATCACTACATAAAATCTGAATACACAGGGCAAATAAACATTAACGGAAAAAATACAAAAATTTCAAATAAGTCAGATATGTTTTGAAATGAGTACCGTGAATCAAGAGACACAAATGGTTTCTTAATTAATATGAGACATTATTAAAAAGGAGTAAAATATGCAAACAAAAAATAACAAAAAAATATTTAAAATATTTGCAATTTACTTTGTGTTTATTAGTCTAGTCATAATTCTAAAAATAATCAATCAAAAATTTTTAGGAAATAATGACTGAAAACAAGTTTTTATTTTAAGTGTAGAAAATGATAAAATAAATGAAAATTGATTTTCAAACGGAAAAATAACAGTTGACTTATTTTTAGGTCCGATTGGTTTAAAATCAGTAGTTCATTTTAAATTATTGTACGAAAACTATAGATTCTTATTGCCAGTGCTATGAGACCTAGTAATTAATTGAATTTTCATTGTTGTAACTTTGTGATTCATAACTTCATTATTTATAAAACTTTTAACAATCATAAAAAGTAAAAAAAATCTGCATAATCTAGTTGAAACAAATGAAACAGTTACTCAAATAAAAGAAAACCAAGTTAACTTAAAACATAAGCAAAATATTGATAATATTTCTGAGAATAAGAGTTTTGAAAAAGTTGAATTAGTAGATTCTAAAGTTGTAATAGATCCAAAAGAGAATAACAGATTTAAAAAAACAAAAAAAAAATACCCTCAAGTTAAAAGAAAAGATATTGAACATAAAATAAAATTGATTTATCCGGATTTAACTAAATCCAATATTAAATTAATAGTTCAAAGTACATTTGATATAATTTCAAACCAAATTAATAAAAATCAAACAATTAATATAAACAATTTTGGGGTTTTCTTTAAATATATGAAAGCAGCAAAAGTTTTAAATAATCCATTAACAGGTGAGCAAATATTTGTTCCTGAAACAAATGTTATTAAATTTAAACCTTCAAGAGTAATTAAATATGCTATGAATGTTAAAGCCGTTAAAAAAGCTATTTCAGAAAAAAATAAAAGTTTAATAAATACTAATCAAGTGAAAATAGTAAATAAAAGCAATTTAAAAGTTGATGATATTCAAAAAGTTCTAAACAATATTGAAAAACAAAATAAAAAGGAATTACAAAATAGAAAAGAAAACTTAGAAAAACTAACTGTAAGTCAAAAATCAACTGTAGATGGTTCAAAGCAAATAAAAATTTCTAGAAGTGAACTAGAGACTAACGCTATTAAATTAAAAGATCTAAATGATAAAAAATATGATCAAAAGGCTTTTAAAGAAAAGTTAAAAAATATGACTAAAAAAGAAATATTATTACTAATTGAAGTTTTAGAAAAGAAAATTAAAGCTATTTAAATAGCTTTTTTGCTATATTTGCAATTAAAAATGAAACAACTCATTTTATTTCTTTATAATATATATTAAAAAGGTTGGGAAAGAAAATGAGCAAAGAAAAAAATATAACATATCATGACATTTCTAGAATGGCTAATGTAGCTATTGGTACTGTTTCAAGATATTTTAATGGTGAAAAAATATCTGATAAAACAAAAGTTAAAATTGATAACGTTTTAAAAGAAATAGATTATGTTCCAAATTTTGCAGCATCAACATTAAGAAAGAGAAGTTCTGATGTTTATGTTGTAACTCCTACATCAGAAAATGAAACAATAAATATGCCTTTAATTAATGGTATTAAATTTGAATTGAATTTAAGAAATATTAATTTTTTTCAATTTATGTCATCTCCAAATCCTGAAACTTATGAAAAGGATATTAAATATATAAATCAAAGAAATCCACTAGGAATAATTTGTTTTATGCCTAAAAAAATAAATAATTCTTTAATTAAAACTTTGAAAGAAGTTAAGGTATCAGAAATAATAACGTACAACTATGAAATCGAAGGGATGAAGCACCATTGTATAAAATTTCCAGAAATTTTTAAAATTTTAGCAAAAAAAATTGATGAAAAATTTCCAAACAATAATGTTGCATTTTTAGGAATTAAAAATGCAGATACTTTAAATCAAAAAATGTTTCAAGAAGTTCATGATAATTTTATAAACGGAATTAAAAAAAGTCCTGTAACATTTCATTACTTAGAAAAAAATGATTTTTCATCAATAAATGAGTGAATGGAAAAAACAGCAGAGTACTGCCCAGCAAATATAGTTGTTTGTGAAACTCATGTTTTAAGTGTATCTTTATATGAATTTTTATATAGAAACAATATAAGAAATAAGTTTATAATATCAGACATTGGAAAAAATGATTTTTCTCAAAAAATGATTGATGCAGATATTAAAGTAACAATTGATTATTTTAAAGTTGGAAGACAATTAGTTAAATCTTTTTTCGGTGAAACAACATCAAACGATCAAGTATACGATATTATTTTTAAATAAACTATTAAAAATTGAAATATTTTCATTTTTAATAGTTCTTTTTTTATTTTTGTTATCATATATTTTAGGTAAGACAATGAGGGTGTTTTTATGAAGAAAATAATGAGTTTTTTAGCAGCAGTTACATTAACTGCAAATGTGGTAATAGCAGGAGTCTCTTGCAGTAATCAAAATAATCAGAACAACAAAATTAACATTCAAATATTAAAAAATGATATTCAAGAAATTTTAAATCAAAAAAATGATAAAATTTGGGATTTAAATGAACTTCAGAAAAAAATAGATGAAAAGTATGGTGATGGTGAAATAACTGTTTCATTAAAAAACGCAAAAAGTATTTCTTCTTTAAAAGAGGCAACTTTTTCATTTTTAGCATGCGAAAAAAAATATACTGGTCAAATTGAATTAATACAAAAATATGAAACTAATGAAAAAGAAACAATAGAAGTTTCATCAACTAAAGATTATATAGAGAAAAATATTTTAATAATGAAACCTCATTCAAGATGAGAACTTGATGAATTACAAAATAAAATTGATGATCAATATGGAAAAGGTGAAATAACAGTTTCAAATTCAGAAGTAAATAAAGATGAAAATTACATTGCTGGAGATAAATTTAATCAAACATTTAATTTAAAGGGAAATGCAAATTCAGATAATGAATTTAAATATGTGGGAACAACTCAAATTAAACATACTTTCGTTGAACAAGAAATTATTGAAAGAGAAATTGTTAACAAAAAACTTGAAGAAATTAGTAGCGATTATTATGAAACAGAATTAGCTGCGAAAAATGCGATTATAAATTCTGTTAAAACTGTTTCATCAGGTATTGAAGATGTTGAATTTAAAGAAAAAAATCAAACAAGAGCATTTGCAACAACAGAATTCAGTTTTTCTTTAATTTTAAAAAATCAAAATTATATTCTTGATGGTGAAAATAATTTTAAAATTAAATTAAATTGAGATTCAAGAATTGAAATAAGTCAATTAGATCAAGAGTTAACAACAATTTTAAATGAAAGAAAAGATTCAAAATGAGAACTTGTTCAATTACAAAATAAAATTGATACTCAATATGGTAATGGTGAAATAACTGTTTCACCATCACAGAATTTAAAATCAAATAATTTAGGTCCCCAAACTGAAGAATTTGAATTTAAAGGTAACGGAAAATTTGACAACAATTTTAAATATAAAAATAGTACTAAATTAGAACATAAATTTAAAATAACTGAATCAATTAAAAATATTAGTTCAGAATTAGGAACTATATTGAATGATAAATCATATGATGACAAACCATGAACAATTTCAGATTTACAAAATAAAATTGATATTCAATATGGTAATGGTGAAATAACAGTTGAAGAAATCAAAAATCAAGATACTAATTTTAAGGCGTCAACCATTCAAAATAAACAAAGAATTAATTTTAAAGGTAACGCTGATGCGTCTAACGATTATTCATACACAGAAAATATCGAAATAGATCATATATGAAATAGCTACAAAGTTTTAGCTAGTGATATTCAAACTGCTACAGATACTGTAAAAGGTGATTATGAAACATTGGAAGCAGCGCATAAAGCTATTGAAAATGCAGTTTTAGGTGTGACTGGTGTTGAATCAGTTAATTTTGAAAATAGTAATTATGCTTGAACAGGTGGTCAAGTTAAATTTACAATTGAATTAAAAGAAAATTATTCTCTTGAAGGAAATAATTCATTTACAGTTGATATAAGAACTGGTGAGAATGATATTTTTGATTTAGTTGAAACAATTAAAGCAATTCAAGCTCTTGATGGTAAAGATTTTTCTGATCAAAATGCATTGCAATCTGAAATAGATGCTATTGTTAAAGCAAAACATAAGGATTTAGTTGCAACATTAGACGTTCAGGATTCTTCAACTTTTGCTTATGATAATAAAGTTGTTAAAGTTGCTATTTCAACAGAAAATAAAGATTTAACTTTAACAGGTAATAAAGAAGTTACATTGAATGTTAGATTTGGTGAAAAAGATACAATTGATGTTGATAAATTGCAAGCTGAATTAAATAAAGCTGTTTTAAAAGATATGACTCAACAACAAGCAATTACTAATTTAGAAACAGTTAAATTTGCGGGAGTTACAAAAGTTAGTGCGAAAGTTAAAGATTCAGGTAATGCAAGATCATTTGATCCAATGACTTTTGAAGCAACAGTTACAATTGATGAAGCTAACTTTACAATTTCAAAATATGTTTTTGAAGTAACTGCGAATAGAGTTGGAACTAAGGATGAAATTAATTACAATGATTTAAAGCAAACTTTTGAAAATTCAATAAGCTCTGGTATGACAGATAAAGAAGTTATTGGTGCTTTACAATCAATTCAAAAACCACACGGTGTTGAAACAATATTAGCAAAAAGAAAACTAACAAAGGGAATTGTTGAAAGTGTAGTTTTTGAAATTGATATAACTATTGATGAAGCTAACTATATTATTACTTCAACTCATTTTGAAATTAAAGTTCAAGTTGATAATAGAGAAATAATTGATACTAAAGAATTAAGCGTATTATTAAATAAATTGTCTAATTTATCGTTTAATACTTCTAGTGAAACTGATCTTGAAAAAACTATTGAATATATTATAAGAATGAATACATCATCAGAATTGTATAATTTAATTGAATTTTCAGTAGCTGAAGGTAAAATAAAAGTTTCTCCTAGAAATAATATTAACTATAAACTATCTGATGAAATTGATGTTAAATTTAATGGTTGAAGAAATAATTCAAAGAACCAAAGTACTATTTATTATGATGACAGAAGCGAATCATTTGTAGCGATAAATTTTGATGCTGAAAATGAGCCATCAGTTAGAGATGTTAACACTGACACTATTTATCAAATTGGTTATAATTCAAAAGGTCAAGTACCTATCATGCCATTAAAAATTAAACAGATTAATAATTATTTACCAAGTGGTGCAACAGATTTAACAAATATGTTTAATCAATGTTCAGAATTTAATCAAGATTTAAATTCATGAGATACTTCAAATGTTACTTCTTTATATGGAACATTCTGTGCGGCAAGTAAATTTAACGGAAATATATCTGGTTGAAATACTCAAGCAGTACTATCTATGTCATACACATTTGCAAATGCATTGCAATTTGATCAAAACATTAGTAATTGAAACACAAAGCAAGTTACAATAATGGATCATATGTTTGAAAACGCTAATCTATTTAATCAAGATTTAAGCAGCTGAAATGTTTACAAAGTAACCAATATTGATAATTTTGATTTAAATACTGATAATTGAAAATTACCAAAACCAAAATTCGATAATAGTAAAAATATTGAAACAATTATTTCTGATTTATCATCGTTAGTAAATAATGCTGAACATAAAAATAAATCTTGAACTCAAAATGATTTACAAAAAGCTGTTAACGATAAATATGGTGTAGACAAAATAATCGTTTCTTCAAGCAAAAATCAGTATTCATCAATAGAATCTCATGAAGATATTTGAACGTTTACTGGTCAATGATCTTTAACAAATAAAGAGTTGGAATACTCAGGTTCAACATCTATAAAACACAATTGAATTATGAATGTTGTTTCTGTTGACGAAATACAAGAACTTTTAAACAATTTCTTGACTGAAAAAACTTATGAAAAAGATGCAATTGAGAAATATAAAAAATTTACTGCTTCTGGTGTTAAAGTTGTAAGTTCTCAAAAAGTAAATAAAGATGACAAATTCATTAAAGTTAAGTTAGAACTTGTAGATTCGTCTTATAAATGAAATGATTCAGGATTTAATGGTGAATTTGAAGTAAGAAGCGATAAAATAATTTTCATGCAATATATTAATACAACAAGACTATATGAACTATATGATCAAGTTGTAGCAAAAGCTTTCACAGTTAATTCAAACTATAAATTTTTAGATTTAACTAAATCAATCGCATATTTAAATTTAACTGAAGAAGAATTTAATGTAATTGATTTCAAGTTATTTACAATTAATAATGTTGTCGGTATTGTTGATATAAAAATTAAAGATGAGTACAAAAATTACTATACTCTTTCAGGTGGGGAAAAAAGAGTAAGTTATTACAATGCAGAAATAGGCGAGAATGGACTAAAACAGGACATAATTGCTGAAGACTCAAAGGGAAACATTCGTGTTTATGAACCTACTATTTTTATTGAAAATAATAATAATAATAAAGATGGTCTAAAAGTTTATCAAATAGGAATAGATCATTATAATGGAGCATTTACAATAGGTAGACTGCCTGAAAATTTAGAAAAAATTTCTCCGTACTTGCCATCTGAAATAACTTCTTTATATTCAGCATTTTTCAATCTTAAAAACTTTAATGATCCTAATATAAAACAATGAGATGTATCAAGAGTAACAAATATGAATGCTACCTTTGGTGGAGCTACAAATTTTAACCAGGACATAAGTGTTTGAAATACATCTAATGTAAATAGTATGAATAATATGTTCAGAGACGCAATTAATTTTAATCAGAATCTAGGGTATTGAAAAGTGTCTAAAGTAAAATCTTACGAAAATTTTGATTATAACACTCCAAAATGAGTATTGCCAAAGCCTATCTTAGGTATTCATGGTAGAAATCATTAAATTTTCAATTATGAGTTAAATTTGGAACTCATTGCTTTTGAGAAGATATTCTTACAGAATAAACCTCTGGAAAAAATTAAATCTATAGTTTAAATAATTAATTAACGCTAGCAAGGCTTGCGTTAATTAATTTAAAGATTTATGTATTTTATGGTTTTTGTAAAAACTTATATATTTGTATCTGTTCATAATTTTTTAACCTTATTTTTAAGTATTTATTCTATTAAAATACTAAGTTTTTAAACAACTAAAAAATACTCAACTTTTTTATTATTTAATGAGCTTTCAATTCTACTAATAAATATTTGTAAATTCATTTCTTTTACTTTTTTAGTAACTTAGTATGAAAAAAATGAAAAACATTATAATAATGTAAAATAAATTCATGTTTCAGTTTATCTAAAGTATTATGAACTAATTTGACTCATTTTTTCATATTTTTTATAACTAATTGCAACTGATAAATAAACGTGATTATGTGTTCCTGTTCCAGGTATTATGAAAAAACTTTAGCTACAATACTATCTAAGTTCAAGAATTTAATTCCCATCAATCGAACAATTGTATTTAACTTTAGCATATTTAATTTCTACTTTGTGCTACTTTTTACAAGTAAGTGTTATCAAGTCTCATATTATCTTGTAATTTCCAAGAGTTTTATAATTTATGTGTAATCCATTTAGAAATAAAAAAATAACTTTTTTCCTGCTGTCATAAATACCCCCCTTACTGTTATTAAACATACTCAATCACCTTATTTTTTGAATAGTTAAACATATATTATTTTGCTTTCTTTTTGTATTAATATAAAACAATTATCTACATACAAACAAAAAGAAATAAAGCTACTGTTATTTTATAAAGAAAAAGATGCCCAATTTAATAGAAAAGTTAACAATACTTTATATCATCAAAAATAAATCAACAAATATAAAGATTTCTCTTACTTTAAAATTGACTTCGTGGTAAACGTTGTAACATTTGAAAAAAAGTAGAATTGTTGAATGAGTTCTCAAAAAGGTTTTGTAGTTATATTGGAAAATAAAACTATAAACATAAAATGAAAAGCTAAAAAATTAATTAATAAAGAAAATTTAAAAAAGTTATAGGTGATGCTAGAAAAACTTCACTTTTTATTTTATATTATAATTAAATATTTAAATGTTTTTATTTTGTCTTTTTAGATTATAAAATAAAGTTAAAATATAAGAGAGGTAGTAAATGAGCAAACATAATATAACCTATCATGACATCTCTAAAATGGCAAATGTAGCTATTGGTACTGTTTCAAGATATTTTAATGGTGAAAAAATTTCTGATAAAACAAGAATTAAAATTGATAATGTTTTAAAGGAAATAAATTATGTTCCTAATTTTGCTGCATCAACCTTAAGAAAGAAAAACTCTGATATTTATGTTGTAACTCCTTCATCAGAAAATGAAGCAATAAATATGCCTCTAATTAATGGTATTAAATTTGAATTAAATTTAAGAAATATTTTTTTCAGTTTATGTCATCACCAAATCCCGAAATTTATGAAAAAGATATTAAATACATAACTCAAAGAAATCCGTTGGGAATAATTTCTTTTTATGTCTAAAAAAGTAAATACTTCTTTAATTAAAGTTCTTAAAGAAATAAAGAGTTCAGAGATAAATAACCTACAATTATAAAATCTAAGGAGTAAAACATTTTTCCATAAATTTTCCATAAATTTTTAAAAATTTAGCAGAAAAAATTGATCAGAAATTACCAAATAATAATATTGCATTTTTAGGCATTAAAAATGCTGATACATTAAATCAAAAAATGTTTCAAGAGGTTCACAATAATTTCATAAATGGAATTAAAAAAAGTTCTGTCACTTTTCACTATTTAGAGAAAAATGACTTCTCATTAATAACTCAGTGAATGGAAAAAACAGCAGAATATTGCCCAGCGAATATAGTTGCGTGTGAAACTCATGTTCTAAGTGTTTCTTTATATGAATTTTTATACAGAAGCAATTTAAGAGACAAGTTTATAATATCTGATATAGGAAAAGATGATTTCTCTCAAAAAATGGTAGATGCAGATATAAAAATAACTATTGATTATTTTAAAGTTGGAAGGCAAATAGTTAAATCTTTTTTGGTGATGAAACAACTGAAGAACAATTTGATAAAATAAAGTTTAAATAAAACATAAAAAAATGAAACGTTTCATTTTTTATGTTTTATTTTGTTTTTTTGGTAACATATATTTAATACAAAGAAACGCAGGGGGTGTTTTTATGAATAAATTAATAAGTTTTTTAGCAGCAACCACTTTGACAATAAATGGTGTTATTTTAGCTGTATCATGTAATTCAAATTTGGTAAAAGGTAAGTTAGAAAAAGTTCATGTCAAAACACTTCAAAAAAATTTACAAAATTTATTGAAATCAAAAGTAGAAGAAAAATGAGCAGTAAAAGATTTGCAAGATGAAATTAATCAAAAATATGGTGAAGAACAAATAACTGTTGAAGAAACAGAAACTGAAGTGAAAAAAATAACTGATGGTGTTTATAACCAGAACTGAAAATTTATTGGAAATGGAATGTCGAATGATAAAAGTTCTTATATAGGTGAAATAACTTTAATTCATAATTGAAAAATGTATAAAGTTTTAGCTGCAAGTGAAATTCAAGCTGCAGCTAATAAGGTTAAAGGCGATTATGTAACTTTGGAAGCGGCTCAAACTGCAATTGAAAATGAGATAATAAATATAGCAGGTATTAAATCAGTTGAATTTCAAACAAATGATTATCATTGATCAAATGAACAAGTTAAGTTCAGTGTTGAATTGGACGAAGATTATAAACTTGATGGAAACAACACATTTACTGTTGATATAAGAATTGGTGAGAAGGAAACTATTAATTACAATATCCTAAAACAAACTTTTGAAGACTCGGTAAAAGATGGCATGAGTGATTCAGAAGTTGTTAGTGCTTTAAAAAATATTCATAAACCAAATGGAGTTAAAACAATATCAGTAAATAAAAAGCAGCCGAGTGAAAATGATGGAAATGCAGTTTTTGAAATCAATATAACTATTGATGAAGATAACTATATTATTAGTTCAACATATTTTGAAATTAAAGTTCAAGTTGATAACAGAAAAATAATTGATACAAAAGAATTAAGCACGTTATTAAGTAAGTTATCTGATTTATCATTTAACACTTCAACTCAGAAAGATCTTGAAAAAACTATTGAATATATTATAAAAATGAATACATCATCAGAAATATTTGATTTAATCCAATTTTCAATAAATAAAGGAAAAATAATTGTTTATCCCAAAAACAATGTTAAGTATAAACTATCTAACAAAATTGATGTAAAGTTGAATGGTTGAACAAACAATTCAAAAAATCAAAGTACTATTTATTATGACAATAAGACAGAAACTTTTGTAGCTGTAAATTTTGCTAATGAAAATGAGCCTTCAGTCAGAGAAATTGATACTGAAACTATTTACCAAATCGGTTATAATTTTGAAGGTCAAGTACCTATGATGCCATCAAAAATTAGACAAATTAATAGTTACTTACCAACTGGTGCAACAAACTTAACAAATATGTTTAATCAGTGTTTTGAATTTAATCAAGATTTAAGTTTATGAGATACTTCAAATGTTACTTCTTTGTATGGAACTTTCCATGAAGCAAGCAAATTTGATGGAAATATATCTAATTGAAATACTCAATCAGTAACATTAATGTCATATACATTTGCAAAAGCTTCGCAATTTAACAAAGATATTAGTAAATGAAATACAGAGAAAGTTACAAAGATGGATCATATGTTTGAAAATGCTCATACTTTTAATCAAAATCTAAGCAGTTGAGATGTTTACAATGTAATTAATGTTGATGATTTTGATATAAAAACTGAAAGCTGAAATTTAGCAAAACCAAAATTTGACAATAGTAAGAATATTGAAATTATTAGTTCAGAATTATACTCATTAGTTAATGATAATGAACATAAGAATAAAGCTTGAAATAAAGAAGAATTGCAACAAGCAGTAGACAAAAAATATGGTCCAGGCAAAATAATTGTTATTATTTTTTCCTTAAGCAAAAATCAGCATTTAGATGTAGAATTTCACGAAGATACCTGAATGTTTAGTGGTCAATGATCTTTATCAAATAAAAAATTAGAATATTCTAATTCAACTTCTATAAAGCATAACTGAAATGTTAATGTTGTTTCTGTTAGTGATATACAAAATCTTTTGAATAATTTTTTAACAGAAGAAACACCAGAAAATCTGGCGATTGAAGAATATAAAAAATTTAGTGCTTCAGGTGTTAAAGTTGTAAGTTCTCGAAAAGTGAATAAAGATGACAAATTTATAAAAGTTAAGTTAGAACTTATTGATTCAACTTATAAATGAAATGACTTAAATTTTAATGGCGAGTTTATAGTAACAAGTGATAAAATAGTTTTTATGAAATATATTGATACAACAAGAATATATCAATTGTATGATCAAGCTGTAAAAAAAGTTTTTACAGTTAACTCAAACTATAAGTTTTTAGACTTAACTAAATCAATAGCATATTTGAATTTAACTGAAGAAGAATTTAATGCAATTGAATTTAGGTTGTTTACTTTTAATAATGTCAGTGGTATTGTTGATATAAAAATTAAAGATCAATATAAAAATTACTATACTCTTTCAGGCGGAGAAAAAAGAGTAAGCTATTACATGGCAGAAATGGGTAGAGATGGCTTAAAACAAGAAACAATAGCTGAGGACTCGAAAGGAAATATTCAAGTTTATCCGCCCACTGTTTCACTTGAAAATAAAAATGATGGTATTAAAGTTTATCAAATAGGTATAGATTATTACCAAGAAGCATTTGTAATAGGTAGATTGCCCGAAAATTTAGAAAAAATTTCACCATACTTGCCAATTGAAATAACTTCTTTATATTCAGCATTTTTTAATTTAAAAAAATTTAATGATGCTAATATAAAACGATGAAATGTGTCAAGAATAACAAATATGAATGCAACTTTTGGCGGAGCTACGAATTTTAATCAGGATATAAGTGGGTGAAATACAGCAAATTTAAATAGTATGAATAATATGTTCAAGAACGCAATTAATTTTAATCAAAATTTAGGATTATGAAATGTGAATAAAGTAAAATCATATGAAAACTTTGATTCCAATACAACTTCATGAGTGCTGCAAAAACCTTTATTAGGTAAGTATTAAATAAAACATTGAATATTCAATGTTTTTTATTTTGCCTTTTTAGTATTATAAAATAAAGTTAAAATATAAAAGAGGTACTAAATGAGCAAAAATAATATAACTTATCATGATATAGCAAAGGCTGCAAACGTGGGAATAGGAACTGTTTCAAGATATTTTAATAACTATAATATATCTGATAATGCAAAGAATAAAATAGACAAAGTCATAAAAGAATTAAACTACATCCCCAATTTTGCTGCTTCAAATATTAAAAAACAAAGTAAAGATGTTTATCTAATATTGCCTTATAATAAAGATGAAACTGCAAATATGGAAATTGTAAATGGTGTTAAAAGTTTTATGAATGAAAAAAACATAAATTTTTTTGTATTTTTTTCATCTTCTGAAAGCGACAAATATACTAATGATTTGAAATATCTTATAAATAGAAATCCACTTGGGATTGTACTTCTTTTACCAAAAAATACTTCGGAAAAATTAATTAATGAAATTACAAATATTTCGACAACAAAAATTATTGTTTATAATAGAAATATTAAAGACATTGAATCTATAAAAATTGATGATAAGAAAATGTTTGAAGAATTAGCATCAATAATAAATTTAAAATACCCAACTAAAAACATTGCATTTATTGGTCTAAATAAAAAAGATATAACAACAGGTAAGAACAGAATAGAAGCTTTTGAAAAGAAAATAAAAAATAAAGACTTTAAATACTACTTATTAGATCAAAACAGTTTTAAAGTTGCAGAAGAAATTATTGAAAAAATAATTGGCGAAAACAACCCAGACATAATAGTATCTGCAACACATACAATATCAATGTCGGTTTTTAGTTTTTTAATGAGCAAAAAAATTCGTGACGAATATATTACAACAGATATTGGCGGAATGGGTAAAAGTCAATTTTTAACTAACGCAGATATAAACATTTTTATAGATTATTTTTATATTGGATATCAATTAGGGAATAAATTACTAAATAATAAGTTTGAAATGGAGAATTTTTTCAAAATTATTTAGTTTTTTATTTTTTTGTTTTATAATATTCATGTTGGAAATGTTTCCAATAGAAAGGCAAAGAGTATGGGTAAAAAAGAAAAATTACCACAAATAAAGATTGATTTAAAAGCATGATCAAAAGAACTTGTTGAATATCTTGGTGGAACTGAAAATATAATATCAGCAACACATTGTTTAACAAGACTAAGACTTGTTATTAAAGATGAAAATCTTATTAATAAACCAAAAGTTGAAACAATGCCAAGTGTTAAAGGTACTTTTAAATCTTCTGGTCAATATCAAATTATTATTGGAACAGAAGTTGAAAAATATTTCAAAGAATTTGTAGCAGTTTCAGGTGTTCAAGCGGTAACAAAAGAAAAAGCAAAAGCCATTGCAAATGAAAATAATGGTGGATGATTTTTAAAATCTCTTAACTTTTTAGGAGAAGTATTTATTCCGATTATTCCTGTTCTAGTAGCAGGTGGAATAATTTTAGGATTTAGAAATATTTTGGAAGCAGATTTTAATGGTTTTATAATTGTTAAATCTGGTCAATTCTGACAAGGACTTGATGACTTCTTATGAATTCCAGCTCAAGTTTGTTTCTGATGACTACCAGTTCA
The DNA here is from genome assembly GCF_002804125.1 of Mesoplasma entomophilum. Classification (NCBI taxonomy): domain Bacteria; kingdom Bacillati; phylum Mycoplasmatota; class Mollicutes; order Entomoplasmatales; family Entomoplasmataceae; genus Mesoplasma; species Mesoplasma entomophilum. The sequence goes on along the minus strand of NZ_CP024966.1, from coordinate 633,590 downwards.
TTTATGCTGAAGTATTTTTAGAAAAATGGAAGCTGACCAAGTTATGGGAATTGTTGTTGGATTATGTTTATTAGTTCCACCTTTAATGAACGTTTATGATGTTTCTGGTGAAGCTTCACAAGATGGTGGATTTAAATGAATCTGACAAATTATGGCAGGTATGGATGATGGAGCCTTTGACTGAGGTTTCATGAAATATCCTTGAAAAATTCAATATACAGCGCAAGTTATTCCTGCGTTTGCTATTGGTATTGTTGGTGCTTATATCAATAAATGAATTAAAAGAACATCACCAGCAGTTGTAAGTCAAATTGTTGTTCCATTAGTGACAATTTTACCAACATTTACATTAGCTATGTTTGTAATTGGACCTGCAGGATTTATAGTTGCATCAGTTATCAGTTTTGCTATTTCATGAGCATTTACAAATAACATTGCAAAATACTTCTTCGGATTTATAATTGGTATGGCATATGCACCAATTGTATTAACAGGGGTTCACCACTTATTTAATGCAGTGTTCGTACAAGATACAATACAAAATGGAGGAAACTTCTTATTTATTGGAACATGTGCTCAAGCTATTGCTCAAGGAAGTGCTGTTCTTGGTTGAATATTAGTTAACAAAAAAGATCCAAGAGCAAAAGATGTAGGTATCCCATCAGTTGTTTCAGCTTATCTAGGAGTTACTGAACCAGCAATGTATGGTATTAACTTAAAACATATGTATCCATTTGTAGCAGCTTCAATTGCAACAGGTTTAGGATTAGAATTAGCAGTTATTTCAGGTGTTAGTGCAACAAACTCAGGAAATGGTGCTTGATTAGGAATTTTAAATGTTCAAGTTGAATCAAAAATTGAAGGTGTTAATACTTGAATTGGAACTGGTTATACATGATTTATGATATCAATGTTATTAACAGCGGCAGTTTCAATAGGATTAACAATGGTATTTTCAAAAGTTAAATATTTTGAAAAATTCAATATCGAAGTAAAAGCAGCAGAATTACTAAAATAATATTAAAATAAAACTAAATAGAAAAAGGGAAAAAATGAGAAATGAAGTAATTTATCAGATATTCCCTTTAACTTTTTCTGATGGTAAGAAAAAAGGTAAAGGAAATATCAAAGGTATAATAAATAAATTAGATTATTTAAAAAGTTTAGGCATAACTAGAATATGAATATCGCCCTTTACAAAATCACCTTTTAAAGATAGTGGTTATGATGTTTCAGATTATTGTGGAATAAATGAAGAATTTGGTACTATGGAAGAAGTTGAAATTCTTATTTCTGAAGCAAAGAAAAGAAATTTAACAATTGTTTTAGATATAGTTTTCAATCATACTTCTGACCAACACGAATGATTTAAAAAAGCGTTGGCTGGTGATGAAAAATATATGAATTATTATATTTTTAAAGATCCAGTCAATGGCAAAGAACCAACTAATTGAAAAAGTAAAATGGGTGGTTTAAGTTGAGAATTTGTACCTAATCTAAATAAATACTATTTACATTTATTTACAAAAGAACAACCAGATTTAAATTGAGAAAATCCAGAAGTTAGAAATGAACTAATTAATATATTGAAGTTTTGAAAAGATAAAGGTATTAGCGGTTTCAGACTTGATGTTTGTAATCTTTATAGCAAACCAACATTATTTGAAAATGATAAAATTGGGGATGGTAGAAGATTCTATACAGATGGAGCAAAAGTTGAAGAGTACTTTAACTTGATGCATAATGAAGTTTTTGGAACTGATAATGAAATATTTACAGTTGGTGAAGTTTCATCAACTACTAAAGAAAAATCAGCTAAATATGCTAAGGCAGGAAATAAAGAACTTGATTCAGTTTTTACATTCTTACATCTAAAAGTTGATTATGAAAATAATGATAAATGAACAAATGTAAAGCCTGATTTAAACTTGTTTTGAAAATTACAAAAAGAATGACAAGAATATTATCAATTAAAAAATTCTACTTTAGCTTTATTTATGAATAATCATGATCAACCAAGGGCTGTTTCAAGATTTGGAAATGTAGATAAATATTGATATGAAAGTGCAACTTCTATTTTTGCATTTACTTCATTAATGCGTGGAGTTCCATTCATTTATCAAGGTGAAGAAATTGGTATGACAAATTTAACTTTTAATGACCTTAATGAATTTAAAGATGTTGAATCAATTGGAAATGCTAATGATTTATTAAAAATAAAATCAGAAGAAGAAGTACTTGATATTTTACGAATTAAATCAAGAGATAATGCAAGAAGTGTAATGCAGTGAGATGATGAATTAAACGCAGGGTTTTCAGAAAAAGAAAATATAGAATTATTTGTTAATGAAAATTACAAAAAAATCAATGTTAAAAACCAATTAAATGATGACAAATCAGTTTTAAATTTCTATAAAAAAGTAATTAATTTGAGATTAACAGAAGAAATATTTAATAATGGTAAAATAAACTTTTTTGAAGAACAGGATTATGCATATTGTAGAAAATTAGATGATAAAGAAGTAATTATATTAACAAACTGAACAACTGAAAATAAATTGATAAAATTAAAACTAGATAGCAATAATTGAAAAATAATTTTAAATAATTATGATGATTTTAATTTTGATTCTTTAAAACCTTATCAAGTAATAGCCATCGAAAGGAAATAAAAACAATGAGATATAATGATCGTGAAAAAGCAAGATTTTCTCTTAATTCAAGTATTGCAGTTTTCATTGTTTCAACTTTACTTTTTATAATTAGTTGTATTTATATTGGCGTTGCAAAACCGTTTCCTTTTTGATGAATATTACCTTGTGTAGTTTTTATTCAAACTATAGTAAGTTCATTGTACTGCTGACAAGCTATATATAAGATTGATATATATGGAAGCTATTTAAATGAAAAATCAATGAGAACAATGTTTATTTTAATAATATTTGAGTTATTAACATTAAATATTTTTGCTTTCATGTATGGGATTTACACATATAGAAAAATTTATTTAAGTACAAGACATATATTATAAAATTAGGAGAAAATAAAATGATACTAAATATTGATTTAGGTGGAAACTCAGCTAAATGTGCACTTATTGAAAACTTTGAAATAAAAAGTAAGTTTTTTGTTGAAACACCAAAATTTGAAATAATTGAAAATTTAAAGAAAATGATAGATATTTATTTTAAAGAAAATGGTTATAAATGAGAAAATGTTGAAGCAATATCTTTTTCTGTACCTGGTGCATACGATAAAAAAACTGAAATTATTGTGTTTGCAGGTAATTTAAATTGATGAAACTATCCTCTTTTAAAAGAAGCAAGAAGAATATTTAATTTTGAAAAAATATTTATTTTAAATGATGCCAATGCTGCAACTTATGGTGAATGAAAAAAAGGCCAAGATGGTATGCCAGAATCTATGATGCTATTCACTCTAGGAACTGGAGTTGGTCATGGTTTAATTTTAAATAAACAAATTTGAGAAGGAACTAAAAAAGGATACGCAAGTGAAGGCGGTCATGGTGGATGTTTCGCTGATGAAGAATTGCTTTGCTCATGCGGTGTTTATGGTTGTTTAGAAGCAAGAAGTAGTGCTACAGGTATAGAGCGTGAACTTAATAAAGCTGATAACAAGAACTACATTGAATCAAAATTAGGAAAAGAATTTAAAACAATTAAAATTATTGATATTGTTGAATTGTTCAATAATGAAGACCCAGTTATTATAAATATATTTAAAGAGTGTTTGATGCCATTATCAAAAGCCGTTGGATATTTACAAACTGTTTTAGATGTTGACAAAGTAATCATTGGAGGTGGGCCTTCAAATTTAGGCAAAAGAATATCTGAAATAATTTTTGAAAATTTGAAAAAATATACTTTAAAATCGTTTTATGAAGACATGGTTATAGAAATAGCTAAGCTTGGCAATGACGCAGGAATTTGAGGAGCTTATTACTGAGCTTTAGAAAATATTTAATAATAATAATTTACTATTCAAATAAAAGGTTGATTTTTATTTGAATAGTTTTATTTTGCTTATTCAAAATATAAAGATTTTTTATGCATTTTACTTTTTATGCTATAATCTAAAAGAAAATGAAAGAGGTGATTTTATGAGTATTCCATCCCAGAGTTTATTTAATGGATTAAATTTTATTGAGAGTGCTTTTAAATCACTAATTTTTTATCGTTAAAATTTTAGTATTTAGGCATTCATAGAAAAGGAAAATTTATGAAAAGACTAAAGAAATTAAACAATAATACAAAAATTGAATTAATCAATTACGTAGACTCTGATAATAATAAATTACTAAAACAATTTGAAGTAAACAGTTTTGGTTTAAACGACGAACAAGTTGAAATAAATAGAGAAAAATTTGGTGGAAAAGAATTAAAACCAGCAAGATTTAATGTTTTCCTTGTATTTGCTAAATCATTTTTTTCACCATTTAATATTATTTTAATGGCGATTGATGCATTTAACTTTTATGAATATGTTACTGATCCAAATACATTTTCACTTGTGGCTGCTATTATTGTGCTAATTATGATTTTAGCTAGTGGAACAATGGCATTCATTCAAGAAATTAGATCTCATTTAGTTATTAAAAGAATGATAACTGAGAATAAAAAAACATCAAAAGTTATAAGAAATATTTCATACAACTATAAATCAGTAGATAATGCTAATTCAATTAGAATGATCAAAGAAGCTGAAGTTATTGAAAATGATGAGTTAGTTCCCGGAGATTTTATCTATTTAGTGAACGGAGATATTATTCCAGCTGACGTTAGAATTATTTGATCAAATAATCTATATGTTAACCAATCATCTTTAACTGGTGAAAGTTTCCCAGTACAAAAAAAAGATTCACACGATAAAGAATTTGAATCTCACTTAAGTTATGAAAATATAGGTTACATGGGAACAGAAGTAATGTCTGGAAGTGGATTGGCAATTGTTGTTGCAACTGGGCAAAAAACTTATTTTTCATTAATTGATAACAAAGTTAAAGAAAAAAGAAAAAGTTCTTCATTTGAAAAAGGAATTAAAAGAATCACATTATATTTAATTGCCTTTATGATTGCTGTAATTCCTGCTGTTTTATTAATCTCAGGTTTACAACAAGGAGATTGAGTTAAAGGCGCAATGTTTACTATAGCTATTGCTGTAGGTATAACACCAGAAATGCTACCAATTATTGTAACTTCAAACTTAACAAGAGGATATAAACAAATTGAAAAAAATGGTGAAATGATTGTTAAAAATTTAAATTCAGTACAAAACATAGGTGCTATTGATATTTTATGTACAGATAAAACAGGAACTATTACAAGTGGTGAAATTAGTTTAGATAAAGTAGCCGGAGTTAATGGTGAAAAATCAGAATTCTTAGAAAATGTTTTATATTTAAATAGTTATTTCCAATCAGGATTTCAAAATCCTATTGATAGTGCTGTTTTATCATCAAAAATAAAAAAACCTGATGTAGATGACTATACAAAAGAATGAGAAATACCTTTTGACTTTGAAAGAAAAATCTTATCTGTAATTTTAACTAGTAAAAAAGATAAAGAAATTTTTACAAAAGGTGCTGTAGAAGAAGTTTTAAAAGTATGTAATAGAATTTCTATTAATGGAAAAATAGAAAAATTAGATGCTAAGTTAAAGAAAATGATTTTGAAAAAAACTCATGAATTAAATATTGAAGGTTATCGAGTAATTGGTATAGCTCATAATGTTTTACATGACGAAGACGTTGAAGAAGAACTAATTTTTTATGGATTTGGTACTTTCTTTGATAAGCCTAAAAAAACCTCAAAAAAATTAATTAAAAATTTAGCATCAAAAGGAATTTCAACAAAGGTTCTTACTGGTGATAATGAAATTATTACAAGAGCAATCTGTAAAAATGTTGACTTTGAAATAACTAAACTATTTTCTGGTGCAGAAATTGAAGCTATGGATGATAGACAATTGCACAAAGCTGTTGTAGAAGCTAATGTGTTTGTAAAATTATCACCAATTCATAAATCAACAATTATTGCGGCGTTACAAGCACAAGGACATGTTGTTGGTTTCATGGGAGATGGAATTAATGATGCTCCTGTTCTTAGAGAATCTGATGTAGCTATTTCATTTAGTGAAGCATCAAATATTGCTCAAGATGCAGCTGATATGATCTTAACTAGCGAATCATTAATGGCTATTGAAAATGCTGTTATTGAAGGACGTAAAAGTTTAGCTAATATGCTTAAATACATTAAAGTAACAGTTGCATCAAACTTTGGTAATGTTATTTCTGTTATTGTTGCATTGTTCTTAACAAAAGAAGAACCAATGTTAGCATTGCATCTGTTATTGCAAAATTTATTATATGACTTTGTAATGTTTGCTCTAGTTTTTGATAATGTTGATGAAGAGTTTTTACAAAAACCAAGACCGTTTACAACGAAAAATATAATATGATTCGCAGTTATAAATGGACCTATAAGTTCTATATTTGATATATCAACATTCTTAGTTTTAATATTTGGATATAAATTAGTTCCATTCCAAGGAAGTGTTCCTGAAGGAAGCACTAATGCAATGCAATTCCATGCTTCTTGATTCGTTGTTGGTTTAATGACTCAAACAGCTGTAATGCAAGTATATAGAACTGAAAAAACACCATTTATTCAGTCTAAATGTTCAATGTCAATGTTAATAGCAACTATTGTAATTTGTTTAGCTGCTATATTGATTCCATTTACACCAATTAATCAATTGGTTCAAATGTCAACACCGCACTGATCATTTATATTTGTAGCATTAGGATTTGTTGGAACTTACATCCTTCTAGCTCAATTAGTAAAAAAACTATACATCAAAAAATTTAAAGAATGATTATAAATACCTTTAATAGGTATTTTTTTATATAATCTAATAATGAAAGAGGTGATTTTAATGATTATCAAAAGCATTAATGAAACTAAAGATCTAGCCATTAAAATTGCTGATGAATTAAAAAGCGTTAAAGGTGAAGTTTATTTATTGTTAACAGGGGATCTTGGAGCTGGTAAAACAACTTTGACTAAGCAATTAATTAAATCATTAGGTGTTGAAGAGAATGTAACATCACCAACTTTTAATATTTTGAATCAATACGAAACTACTAATAATTTGGTGATAAATCATATGGATGCATATCGATTAGACAAACAGTCAAATATTGAAATGTTTTTAGAAGAATTTGATAACAATATTAACATCATTGAATGATGAACAAATTTAAATTATGACTTTAATGAATTTAAAAACCTAAAAATCGAAATATTGGTAATTGATGAAAACACTAGAAAAATTAAAATAGAAAGAAATTATTAAGATGAAATTGTTTATAGATACATGTAATTGAAAGTTAGTTTTAATTTTAAAAAAAGATGATCAGATAATTGACAGTCTAATATTGCCAGATACTAAAAAAGTTAGTGATATTGCCTTATCTACTATCACTATGTTATTAAGCAAAAATAATTTAAAAATTAATGATATTGAAGAATTTTACTTAACCAATGGTCCAGGAAGTTATACTGGTGTAAGAGTTGGTTTAACAATTGTTAAAACTTTAAAAACTTTAAATAATGAAATCAAAGTTTATTTAATGAATTCATTAGCTTTTCAAGCTTCAAATGATAAAATAATTTCTGTTCTCGATGCTAGAGGTAATAAATATTATCTTGGTGTTTATGAAAATCAAAAACCATTAATAAAAGAAACTGTAGTTAGTTTAGAAGAATTAGAAGACATCAAAAAAACTTATAATGACTTTATAATTAAAAAAGATAATGAATCAGTTGATTATCTTGATACATTTAATCTATTAGAAGATAAATTTATATTAGTTAATGAAATTGAAGAAATTTCACCTTTATATATAAAAAATTTCATTTAGGAATTTAAATTTACAAACAAATGTATTATAATAATTTTGCTTACTACATTTATAAGACCCCGGACAAGTCAAATAAGAGGAGAAAAAGCACATGAAACAAACAACATTAATTGCTGCAAAAGATATCAAAAAAAATTGATATATTGTTGATGCAGCAGGACAAAATGTGGGGAGATTATCTACAGAAGTAGCTAGAATCTTAAGAGGTAAACATAAAGTTGACTTCACACCTCACATGAACAATGGTGATCACGTTATCATCATTAACGCTGAGAAAGTATTATTTACTGGTAAAAAAGAATCAGATAAAACATACTACCACCACTCAATGCACCCAGGTGGACTAAGAAGAAGAACTGTAGCAGTTCAAAGAGAATTAGACGCAACTAAAATTTTAGAACGTTCAATTCGTTTGATGTTACCAAAAAATGTACAAGGAAGAAATCAATTTAGAGCATTACACGTATTTGTTGGTGAAAACCACCCTTACGCAGCTCAAAAACCAGAAGTTTTAACATTCGTAAAAAAAGGAGATAACAAATAATGGCAGAAAAAGTTATTTATAGAGGAACTGGAAGAAGAAAAACTTCTGTAGCTCAAGTTATCTTAACTCCTGGAAAAGGAAACATCATTGTTAATGGTGTTCCTGCATTAGAATTCTTCCCATATCCAACATTAGTTCAAGACTTAGAACAACCACTTGTAGCAACTGGAACAGAAAAAGATTTTGATATCACTGTTACAGTTAAAGGTGGAGGATTTACTGGTCAAGCTGGAGCAACTCGTTTAGGAATTGCTAGAGCATTATTAGTTGCTAGTGAAGATTACCGTAAAGGGTTAAGAGCTGTTGGGTTGCTAACACGTGATGCACGTATTAAAGAACGTAAAAAATACGGTCTTCGTGGAGCACGTAGAGCACCTCAATACTCAAAACGTTAATCAAACATTTTCAGCAAAAAACTCTTTTAAGAGTTTTTTTTATGTTTTTTTGGTTAGAATATATTTAACTAAAAATAAGACCGGAGAAATTATGAATAATATAGAGTTAATGAAAGAATTTAAATCACGTTTATTAAATACTACTAGAAGAGGAAGCACATTTTATAATAGTTTTCTAAAAAATTCACAAACAATAAACTTATATAAATTTGAAAAAAAAGGATTATTGACAGAATTTGAAACTTTAAGTCAAAAGTTTTCAAAAAATAAAATTGAAATTGATTTTAGAAATAATACTGAAGAATTTAAATCAAAGAAATATATAGAAATCAATAGTTACATAAGAGAACTAAAAAATATAATTAGTAAAAATAAAAGTCTAACATCAGAAAAAAATCAAGAATGTATGTACATAGGAAAGTATTTTATTCATGGACTTTTAGGAAATGAAGATAAAGACTATTTTAGAGCACCCATTTTATTAAATAAAGTATCGGTCGAAAATTATGGCCAAACATTTGTTATTGATATTCAAAATGAATTTGTGATAAACAACGCTCTTTTTAATTTAATAGCAAACAAAAATAATCTTAAATGAAATTTTTATGAATATAACTCAGATGACTTTTTAGATTATGAAACAACAATACAAACAATTAAAAGACTACTAAACTTAGCTGGTTTAAATCTTGAAGTTAATGATCAAATATTTCTGAATACATTTAATAACACTTTTTCTGATGTAAAAGGTTACACAAAAAAAGAAACAAAGGAAAAATATTTAGAGCAAGGATTTGAAAAAGGGTTTAAAGTATACCCATTAGATATTTGCGCTATTGGTATTTTTGATTTAGCTGCAGGTAACATTTTATCTGCATATTCAGAATTTGAAAATGACGCTAATTTCCTTAAAGAAATATCAAATGAAGTATTTGATATTTTCAGTGCGGATATAACTGAAACAAAAGATAATGAAATCAAAACAATATCGATTTTGGATCATTCACAAAAAGATGCGGTTAAAAATTCTTTGAAACAATCAACATTTATTTTTGGTCCGCCTGGTACAGGAAAGTCTCAAACAATAGTTAATTTAATAGCAAATATAATTAGTATGAATAAAGTTACAAAGAAAGCAATTTTTATTACAGAGAAAAGAGTTGCATCAAATGTGGTTTATGATAAATTAAACAAATTAAACAATTTTGTATTAATGCTTCATAACAATGAAAGTGCAAAAGAAATTCATGAAAAAATTTCTGCTTTTTACAATCTAGTGAAAAATGATATATTTAAGAAAAAACAATTAGGGATCTATAACACTTTTGACAATATATCAAAAGAATATGATACTAAGCTTGAAGAAATAATTGAAAATCTTAAAACTTATAAAAAAGTCATGGGTAGTGATAAAGGTAAAAATTATTTAAAAAGCTTAAAAATAATTTCTAACAAAAGAATTGATAATTCTTTTGAGCTAAACAATGATTTATATGAAAGAGTTTTTAAAAATTTTAATTTAATTACAAATAAAGAAATATTAAATGCGCTTAAAAGAGTAAGCAAATATTTTAATGTTTCATTTGAAAAGACAAGTATTTTAGTTGACTTAATTTTTAAATCTGAAAAATTCAGAGAGATAATTTTTAACTCAAAAATTAAAAACAAAGTTTCATTTAAGATTGGTATTTTCTCAAAAAAGAAATTCACTAATTTCATTAATTCAAAAGAATTTAGTGATTCAATAAGTGAATTAGACAATTGTTCTGAAATCATGGGTTACATGTCAAAAGAAGAATTATTTGACTTAATCCAAACTATAAGTTTATTTAAAAATGAAAATGTTTCTGTTGAAGACATTTATAATTTTTATAATAATAATTTCGAATCTGAAAATTTAAGTATTTTGGAATGAAATAAAACTGACTGAATGAAAGAATTCAAGAAGCAAATAAAATTAAAAAATGAAAATGATTTAAATGATATATATGCAAAAAGAATTAATTACATAAGCAATACAATTTTAAACGGAAGATACTACGATGTAAAAACAGAAACAGAAAGAGAACTTTCTTCATTATTTAATTTGATGGGAAAAAGAATTGATTCAGTTAAAACAAATGTTAGATTAAAAACTTGATTTGATAATTTCTACCCATTAATTGAATTGATGTACCCAATTATATTTGCATCGCCTGAAACAATTTCAAATATAAGAATTATACCAATGGAAAAAGAAGAGTTTGAATATTGTATTTTTGATGAAGCTTCACAAATTTTTATCGAGAAATGTTTGCCAGCAATGTTTAGATCAAAAAAATTTATTATTGCTGGAGATGACCAACAATTAGAACCAACAGATTTTTTCTCAACAAGAAATAAAATAGAAAACGAATATACAGAAGGCATATCTGATGAACAAGAAGAATTATTAGAATTTTCAAATAACGAATCACTAATTGATTTCGCTAAAGGAAGATATAGAAGATATATGCTTAATTTTCATTATAGAAGTAAGTATGAAGAACTTATTCAATTTTCTAATTATAAATATTATGAAGGGAAACTAAATGTTGTTAGTGACCCATGAAACCCTTCTTCAAAACCTATCGAAATCATTGATGTTGAAGGACAAAAACAAAATGATATTAATATTGTTGAGGCTGAGGAATGTATAAAATTATTGAGAAAAATTGTTAAATCTGAAAAAGAAAAGTCAATAGGTATTATCACATTTAACCAACACCAGCAAAAATATATTGAATCTTTAGTCGAAAAAGAAATTGAAACTAATGTAGATTTAAATGAAAACTATAATAGAAAAGATAAGGACAAAGCGCTTTTTATTAAAAATATTGAAAATGTACAAGGTGATGAAAGAGATATAATTATTTTCTCAATAAGTTTTTCTAAAGATTTGCAAGGTTCATTTAGAAATAATTTTGGACCAATAAATCAAGTTGGTGGAGAAAAGAGATTAAACGTTGCAATTTCAAGGGCAAAAGAAAAAATGTATATAATTAAATCAATTCAATCTGAAATTATGAATCCAAAAAAAGAATCGATTGGTGCAGTAAATTTTAAAGCATTTTTAAAGTATTCTGAGTTATTACAAAAACATGAAATTAATGATCGCGAAATCCAACTATTATTAAATAATAAAAATGATATTAACATTAAAGCCCAAACAAGTGAAATATTGCAATTTGATTCAGACTTTGAAGAAGAAGTTTATAATGAGATAACTAAAAAATTAGAATCTAGATATATAATTAAAACTCAGGTTCCTTGCAGTGGTTACAAAATAGATCAAGCAATTTATGATTTAAAGGATAATAAATTTGTATTAGCAATTGAGTGTGATGGTTGAGCATATCATTCATCAGCATATGATAGACAAAGAGATATAGAAAGACAAATTTTTTTAGAAAATAGAGGATGAAACTTTATAAGGATTTCATCAATTGATTGATGAAACAAAGATAAAGTAAATAGAAATAAATTTTTAAATGAAATAAGTTATAGATTAAAGGAGAATGAAAAGAATGACTAGTTTTTTGCCAATAATAATATTTATAGTTATTTTAGGAATTTTTGCTTTATTTTTATTAACAGCATTAGCAAGTAAAAAAGCCAGAGAAGATTTTGAAACAGAAATAGAAAATATAATATCCTTATCCCTTAATTCTTTGGGCAGAAATGGCTATGAGTGAAAAAACCTTGATAACAAGGCCCACTTAATTAGTAGTATAAGAAATGAAATTGTAGATCAAAGAAAAGGTGGATATTCATTAAAACCTTCTGTTCAATCAAGAGGCCCTAAAAAAATGAATCAGTTAAAGAACTTAGTTGACTATTGAGTTAAGCAAGATTTATCTGAAAAAAACTATTTTAAAGCAGAAATTTCAGAAGCAATTATAGAATATGAAAATAATTCTGATTTATATGAAAATAAAGTTATGAGACAAAAAAATGTACCTCAAACTTTGTCTGATGAAGAAAGAAAAAAATACAAAAAAAGTAGGGTAGTCGAATAAAAAAAGAGATACTTTTTACTTTTATTCACTTTTCTATTGACTTAATATTGTAAAAATAATACAATATTTTTGTTTTCGGAATATAGCTCAGCTGGTTAGAGCACTCCGCTGATAACGGAGAGGTCGTTGGTTCAAGTCCAATTATTCCGACCATTAGATATCACAAGTAATAATCATTTGATTATTACTTTTTTTATTTTTTAAAAAATAGTAAAATAAATAATAGTTTATATTTATAAGGAGTTTAAAATGGAATTTTCACATAAAGCGATCGAAAAGAAATGAAAAAAATATTGAGAAGAAAATAATACAAACAAAACAACTAATACATCAGATAAAAAATCATATGTATTAGATATGTTTCCATACCCAAGCGGAGCTGGAATTCATGTTGGTCATGTTAAAGGATATACTGCAACTGATGTTTTCTCTCGTTATAAAAGAATGAATGGATATGATGTTTTACACCCAATGGGTTGAGATGCCTTTGGATTACCAGCAGAACAGTATGCATTAAAAACAGGTAATGATCCAATTGATTTTACTTTAGAAAATATTAAAACATTTAAACGCCAATTAAAAATGATGGGATTTAGTTATGACTTTGATAAAGAAATTTCAACAGCTAACCCAAACTACTACAAAATAACTCAATGAATATTTAATCAACTGTATAAAAAAGGTTTAGCAGAAAATCGTGATGTTGAAGTTAACTGATGTCAAGAATTAGGAACTGTTCTAGCTAATGATGAAATTATTGAAAAAGATGGATTAATGGTTAGTGAGCGTGGAGAACATCCAGTAACTAAACGTAAAATGCGTCAATGAGTTTTAAAAATTACAGAATATGCTGATCGTTTATTAGAAGGATTAGATGAACTAGAATGAAATAATTCAATTAAAGATTTACAAAGAAATTGAATTGGTAAATCAACTGGTGTTGAATTAGACTTTTTAGTTAATGATATTAAAGTTCCTGTCTTCACTACTAGAATAGATACTATTTATGGAGTTAGTTATATTGTTTTAGCTCCAGAACATGAACAAGTATTAAATATTACAACACCTGAACAATTAAGTGAAGTTCAAACTTATATTGAACTAGCAAAAAACAAATCAGAGATTGATCGTAAAGATGAATCAAAACCAAAAACTGGAGTATTCACTGGAAGTTATGCAATTAATCCTCACACTGGTGAGTTAGTTCAAGTATGAGTAAGTGATTATGTATTAGCCAACTATGGAACTGGTGCTGTTATGGCAGTTCCTGCTCATGATAAAAGAGATTGAGAGTTTGCAACTAAATTTAACTTAGAGAAAAAATTTGTCATTGAAAACAAAACTGATGAAAAAGCTTTTGTTGGCGAAGGTAAAATTATTAACTCAGACATTCTAAATGGAATGGATAAAAAACAAGCTATTGAAACTATGACAAAAATTGCTGTTGAACATGGTTGAGGAAGAGAACAAACAAACTATAAACTAAGAGACTGATTATTCTCACGTCAAAGATTTTATGGTGAACCATTTCCAGTCTTATATGGACCAAACCAAGAAATTACTTTAATTGAAGATTTACCAGTAGAACTACCAAGAATTACAAATATTAAACCAAGTGGTACTGGAGAATCACCATTAGCTAATGTTGAAGAATGAGTTAATGTAGAAATTAATGGTGTTAAATACAGAAGAGAAACAAATACAATGCCTCAATCTGCAGGATCAAGTTGATATTACTTAGCTTATATCTTAGCTGATGGAGAAAATGAATTTATTGACATTGATAGTGCAGAAGCTAAAAAACGTTTTGAAAAATGAATGCCAGTTGATTTATATGTTGGTGGACAAGAACATGCAGTTGGTCATTTGCTATATGCAAGATTTTGAAACTATGTATTATATGATCTAGGAATTACTTCAGTTAAAGAACCATTTAAACAATTATTCAATCAAGGAATGATTTTAGGACCAGATGGTAGAAAAATGTCTAAGTCATGAGGAAATGTAATTAATCCTGATGATATTGTTTCAACACATGGTGCTGATAGTTTAAGATTATATGAAATGTTCATGGGACCATTAGATGCTTCTTTACCATGAAGTGAAGATGGTTTAGATTCTGCTTTAAAATGAATTCATAGAGCTTATAGAATGGTTGTTTCTGCTGAACTAACTGATGTAAATGATACTAAATTAGACTTTGTTTATAATGATGTAGTTAAAAATGTAAGTGAAATGATTGAATCATTAAAATTTAATACAGCAATATCACAATTAATGATATTTGTTAATGCAGTTTATAAACATGAAGGACCAGTTTATCGTCCTTACATTGAAGGGTTTGTCAAAATGTTAAGTATCTATGCTCCATTCATTGGAGAA
This sequence comes from Mesoplasma entomophilum, assembly GCF_002804125.1. Lineage (NCBI taxonomy): Bacteria > Bacillati > Mycoplasmatota > Mollicutes > Entomoplasmatales > Entomoplasmataceae > Mesoplasma > Mesoplasma entomophilum. The sequence continues at coordinate 618,290 of NZ_CP024966.1, read as the reverse complement.
GAATTATGAGAAAAACTAGGTCATGCTCCTTCAATCACAAAACAAGCTTGACCAGTCTTTGATCCAAGTAAATTAGTTTCAAACACAGTAGTTGTTGCTTTACAAATTAATGGTAAATTAAGAGCAACCATTGAAGTAGAAAAAGGAACAGTTAAAGATAAGTTATTAGAATTAGCTAAGAAACATGAAAATATCATTAGTTATATCAAAGATAAACAAATCATCAAAGAGATTGCTGTTGTTGACAGAATTGTTAACATAGTAATTAAATAAGGGTGCAAAAAACAAAAAAATTAGTATTGACACTGATTTTTTTTGTTATAATATTTTGGTTAAAAGAAAGGATTAGAAAAAATGAGAAAAACAGTTAGATTAGTTATTTTATTACTAGTTGTTGCAGTTATTTACTTTGGTTACTCAGCTTGAATTGACTCAGTTGCTATTTACAACATTGGTGCAGTTCAATTAGGATCAGGTACAAACTGAAACAAAACTTTAGATGAATTATTAGCTGTTGCGGGAATTACGAATTCAGCACAAATTGATAATTTGTTACAAGCAGCTGGATCAAGCTTAACAGCTAAAGATATTTTAGTTGCAACTCCAATTTCAGTTTTTGCTGAAGGAACCGAAAATGGAAAAGCATTCTTAACTTCAAGTGCATTTACACTTGGAGGAGCTACAAATGTAGAATTTATTAAAATTCTTATTAATGCAGCAAATGATAAAGCTGGAGCAGGTACATATGTATTAAACGGATTTATGGCAGCTAACTCATTACTAAAAACATTATTGGATCCATTCAAAATGATTTTAGTTGGGGGAGTATTTGCAATGTTCGTACCATTAACAAAACAATTATTATTTGGAACAGTTATTGGAATGAAATCATACATGAAAAACCGTCAATCAAACGTTTTATACAACTACCAAAAAACAATTTCATTTACAGAAGGTTTACAAGCTAAATTAGCAGAAGGAAACTTTGATGCAGTTAAAGCTGATTATGCAGCATATTCAGGATTAGCATTTAAACCAGAATTCTTAAACATTATGATGGATGAAATTTGTTCAGTACTTATCAAAGAAGGAGATGTAACAGTTTTTGCTGAAGCAGCAGGAGTTGTAACAGAATCAATCAAAGAGATGTATGAAAAAGAAAGAAGACGTTCAATTAATGGTCGTGGAGATGAATTATTCTTTGACTTAAAACGTGGATATGAATACTGTGCAACAGGTTCAAAATATTCAATTGCTTACCATAAAGCATTACAAAATAAAGCAGATAACAATTTAGGATGAAAAATTTATAGTTTAGAAATCTTCAAATTCAACTTCTTCTTAGTTGCAATGTTTATACCAGCAGTTATTATTTCAGCATTTGTTGGTGGATTAATTAATGGATTAGTTTCTAATTTAACAGGTGATGTAAGAACATTAGCTGTAGCAGCTACATTCTTCATTTCTTGAGTAATTTTAACTATTATTGCTCATTCATTAATGATCTTCAGAAATGAACAATACAAAAACATCAAAAATATTTTAGTTAAACCAGCTATTATTTTCTACTCATTATACGTATTAACTTTCATTACAATTTCAGCAGGAATTGTTGGTGTATCAAAAGTTAACATCGTTGCTCCAGGATCATCATCTCAAATTTGAGTTTGATTCTCAGCAGTAGCTTACTTAGTATTATCAACAAGTTTAATATTCTATGTAATTGCTACATTAGTAGATAGCTTTAAACAACACAAAACATTATCTAAAAAATTATTAGTTGATGGAATCATTTTACCAATGATCGCATGAACTATTGCTACTGTTTCAAACTTTATGGCTTTATATGGACCAGATGGACATAGTTTACAAAGCATTTTCTCAGCAATTAATGGAGTTACTTTAGTTGGATTCTGAATTTACTTATCAATTTCAAGTTTCTTAATCAACAACTTAATTTCACCAAACATGGCTAGAGAATTACGTAAAGCAGTTGAAGCAGATGCATTAAAAAATGCAAAAGCAAAAAAATCAACAAAATCTACAAAAGCAACTAAATAATTAGTTCTATAGATTTTAATAAAAATTAGTAATTCCGCAGGGGATTGCTTTTTTTTATTGTAAAATAAAATGTTATATCAAATAGTTGGTAAAATATTAATAATATAAAAGGAGATTTATGACGATTTACAAACAAATAAAAGAAGTTATTGAAAAATACGACAAAATAATCATTTTAAGACATATTGTTCCAGATGGCGACGCTTATGGTTCACAATTAGGATTAAAAGAATTAATTAAAACAAATTACCCACATAAGGAAGTTTATGCTTTTGGTGAAGAAATAGGATATTTAAAACACGCAGGAACACCTGATGTTTTTACAGATGAAGCAATATTTAAGGATGCATTAGTAATTGTTACTGATTGTGGTAATGTTGAAAGAATTGACAATCAAAATTATGATAAAGGTGCATTTTTATTGAAAATTGATCACCATCCGGATGCAACTCCATATGGAGATTTATCATGAGTTGATGTAAATTACACAAGTGCTAGTGAAATGGTTGCAGATTTAGCAGTTAATAATAACTGAGAAATAACACCAGTTGCAGCTAGAGTTATTTATCATGGTATTTGTACAGATAGTGGAAGATTTTTATTTGGTGGTATTACACCAAGAACTTTCGAAGTATGTGCTAGATTAATTGAAACTGGTTTTGATGTGTTTGAAATGTATAAAACTATGTACAAACGTTCATTCCCAGTTTTAGCTTTACAATCAGAATTAATAGCATCAGCTAAAGTAACTGATCATAAAGTTGGATATATCATCTTAACTGATGAGTTAATGAAAAAATATAATTTAAGTTATGATGAAAATGGTAAGTTTTCAAACTTATTAAAAGACTTAGAAGGAATTGACATTTGAATCACTTTCTCAATCAGAGAAGATGGAAAATGAAGAGTTGAATTCCGTTCAAGTGGTATTGCAGTTAATGATTTAGCTGTTAAATGAGGCGGAGGTGGTCATAAAATGGCCGCTGGTGCAATCATTAATAATATGGATGAAGCAATGCAAATTGTTGAAGATGCAAATCAATTAATAATCGATAATGAATAGACCACATATAATGTGGTTTTTTTATTTGTTATAATCTATTTATGAACAACAAAGAATACTTAAGTAAATTAGAGATTTACAATTTTGATAAATATGAATTATTAGAAAAAAAAGAATTTTTCGAAGTAGAAAAATATTTTTTATCTGATGAATATGTAATTGATATCATTGTTGGAGAAATTAATGCTTTTGCACATATGATTTTATTAACAAATAAGAGACTATTTACAATTAGCAAGTTTATTCAAACAGCAAGCCAAATCAAACAATATGGTCTAGAACAAATTGAGGACGTTAAGTTAGGCGTGCTTGGAGACATCGCTGATTTAACTATGATTTTCAAAAATGGAAATATCTTTAAAATTGATTATTTACATACACAAGTTGCACAAAAATTTGGATATAACATATCAAAAATGTATGAAGAATTTATAATTTCATTATAAGAAGGAGGACACATGAAAATATTAGCTATTGAATCTAGTTGTGATGAGTTTTCAATTTCAATAATTGATGATGGGAAAATATTATCAAATATTATTTCATCCCAAATAGAGCAGCACGTTAATTTTGGTGGTGTTGTGCCTGAATTAGCAGCAAGATTACATTTAGAAAACATATCTTGAGTTATTAAAGCTGCTTTAGAATCATCAAACACAAAAATTGAAGAAATAGATTATGTAGCATACACAGAAAAACCAGGTTTAATTGGTTCTCTAATTATAGGTAAATTAGTTGCTGAAACTATTGCTAGTTACATTGATAAACCTTTAATGCCATTACATCATATTGAAGGACATATTTATGGAGCTTCAATCGAAAATGAATTTATTTATCCAGTATTGGCAATGGTTGTTAGTGGTGGGCACACACAAATAGAAATTATTAATTCACCAAATGATTTTAAGATTATTGGAGCCACATTAGATGATGCAATTGGTGAATGTTATGACAAAGTCGCTAGAGTAATGGGTTTAGGATATCCTGGTGGACCAAAAATTGACAAATTAGCTAAAGAAGGAAACAAAGATGCTTTTGTATTCCCTATTCCTAAAAATGATGAAAGTTATGATTTTTCTTATTCTGGTTTAAAAACTGCAGTCATTAATATTATTCATAATTTAACTCAAAAAGGTGAAACCATTCCTGTTGCAGATGTTGCAGCTAGTTTTCAATATACAGCAACAAAAATAATTGAAAAGAAATTGGAAAAAGCAATTAATGAGTTTAAACCAAAAACACTAACTGTAGCTGGTGGTGTTAGTGCTAATAGTGAAATAAGAAACATTGTCTTATCATTAGGAGAAAAATATAATATATCAAACACGTTTGTTCCAAAGATGGAATATTGTACAGATAATGCAGCAATGATAGCAAAATTGGCATATGAAAAATTGAAAATTAGTAATTAATTTCCAAAAAATGATAAAATATAATAAATAATTAGTCAAATGCATAATTTATAATAAACGGAGGAAAATATGAGATCTTTTCTAGCAAAACTATCAACAATTGAGGAAAATAATTTAACTACACGTGAATTAATTATTGTTGATTACATTAAAACCAATTCAAAACAAATAGTAGAAGAAAACATTAAGATTGATGAATTAGCAAGACGTGCAAAAACAGGGTTTAGTGCAATTTATAATTTATTGAAAAAAATGAATATTGATGGATATCGAGATTTCATGATTTGTTTAGCAAACGATGTTGAACATGCAGAATTAAATATTGCAAAAAATGATGAAAACGTAGCTAACGGATATATTAATTTAATTAAACAAAATTATACTTTAATTAAAAAAGCTAATTTAGTTAAAACAATTAATTTAATTAATTCATCTCCAAGAATTGTTGTTTGCTACTGAGAAGCAGTATTAAGAGGACCAGCGATGGATCTTTCAAACTTTTTCTATAATCAAGGTTTAAATGTAACTTTATTAGACTCTGACTGAGATTCAATTAACAATAGAATCAAAAATACTCAAACAAATGATTTATACATTTTTGTAACAAAATATGGAACATCAACTCACTTAGCAAAAGTTATTGAAGCAATTAAAAAACAAAAAGGTAAATCAATCTTTATTTCAGGTAAGGTGCCTTCAAAAGATGTTGAATTAAATGCAAGTTTAGTTCATACATTAATTGTTGATGGTGTTGAGATTAATGATGACAATGTTTTAATTTCAAAATCATTACCTTTCCATTACTTTAACGATTTATTAATTTACCATTACTTAAATAGTGAAAAAAAATAAGGAGATTAATATATGTCCAAAGTAAGTATAAAAAAGCATAAAAAATCTAGATCAAAATTAGGTACTAAAATATTTAAAAGAGTTAATTTACGATTTAAACTTTTTTATAAACTTTTAGAAACAACAATGGGTCAAACAAATAAAAACAAATATTATTATCCTGAATTAAGACGTATGAATAAAATTATGCGTAAATTTTATAAAACTCCTCAATTACAATTAAAAGCTACAGATAATTTAATTCCTTTTAATTTTGAAACTGAAGATGGCGTTATTATTTCAGGAATGAAGTACATTACTGATCCAAATTCTAAAAAATGAGTTGTATCATTACATTGATTTGCTGGCCACAAATATTGAGCATTATTTGAAGCTAGACCATTTATTGAATTAGGTTATAACATTTTGGTTTTTGATTTTAGAAATCATGGTGAGTCTGAAAGTACTGACTTTGTCACAATGGGAGCTAGTGAAGTTAAAGACTTTAGAGCTGCAATGAAATGATTACATGAAAACCATAAACCAGATACAATAGGTTTAATGGGTATGAGTATGGGTGGATTTACAATGCAATATGGTATTGTAAAATACAATGAGGAATTCTCTAAATATAATATTAAATGGGCAATTTCAGATTCTTACTACGGAAGTATTAAAACACTTTTAGTTCATACAAGAAATGTTTGATTAAAAAATCTTGTAAGTTATAAAAAAGTTGGTAAATCTATTAATAGAATTATTAAAAATCAAATTCAGGATACTGATTTAGATTGAAATGATTTGGATGTTTTTAAATACTATGAATCAGATTTGAAAATGATTTTTCCAATGTTTTTAATGCATTGTAGAAATGATAATGTAACTCCATTTGATGATTCAATGAGACTGTTTGTTAAAAGATCAGTTCATTCGAGAGACGATGAAATTTTAATATATGATTACTCTTCTCATTGTTTATCATTAAAACATCATTATTACCAAACAGTATATCGTTGATTAATGTTTGAAAACAAAATAATGAAAAACGATGAAGCAACAGAAAGAGCTTTAAAAAGCTTAGGTATTAATTCAGAAATTATTGATAACAACTTCTTAGAAAAATATGAAGTTAATACCTTCTATGTAAATTCAACAAAAAATAAGAAAAAGGGAAAATAAATAAATGAAATTAACTAATATTAAATTAATTGCAACAGATTTAGACGGAACTATTTTAGAACATGGAAAGATATCAAATAAATTTGATTTAGAAATGTTAAAAAAAGTTTCTGAACAAGGTGTTCATGTAGCGGTAGTTACAGGGCAAGGATGATCAAGTGGATCAGTTAGAGCTAAAATGTTTGATGTAGATAAGCATTCAGATGTTTCAATTTTTTCAAATGGTTCTGTTATTTCACAAGTATCATCATTTGAACCAACTTATTGTGAAACAATTGATATTGAGTTAGTTAAAGAATTTATGAAAAAAATGTTTGAATTAAACATTCCAACATTAGCATATACAAAAGTACCAGCTCACGCTTATTGAAATAAACTTGATATTAATGTCAAGTCTTTGAAAGAAAGAAACTGAGTTGATAAATATGATATAGAAGCAGTTGATGTTCAAACATTTGAAAATTATCAAGATGTAATTCAATTTATGATATTTGTTGAGGAACAAGAAGAAGCCGCTATGCTTGAATGATTTGAAGCAACTAATAAATCCACAGTCTTGAATAAAATGAGAAGTAATGTAGAGTCAACACCAATTTATGAGTTTATAAATGTAAACGCAAGTAAAGGTAATGGTGTATTAAAATTAGCGGAGTTATTAAATGTTAAGCTAGATGAAATTTTAATTTTTGGAGATAACATGAATGACATTAGTATGTTTGAAGTTGTTCCAAATTCAGTTGCAATGGGTAATTCAGTACCTGCAATTAAAAAAATAGCTAAATATGAAACTGATACTAACCTAAACGGTGGTGTTGGTAAATTTATAGAAAAATATGTATTAAAAGGAGAATAATATGGACATTAAATTTTTATATGGTAACCATGAAACTTTAAAAGAACAAAAAGTAACAATCATTGGTAGAGTTAGATCAAATCGACAAGGTAAAGCAGTTAGCTTTATGGTTTTAAATGACGGAACAGTTTTAAATGACTTACAAGTTGTTTATAAACCAGAAACAATTGGTTTTGAAGAAGGCACTAAAGCTAGAGTTAGTTCAATTGTTGAAATTGAAGGTATTCTAATCCCAACTCCAACAAGACCACAACCATTTGAAATTAATGCGACATCAGTTGTTTTATTAGATCAAGCTGTTGAAGATTATCCGCTACAAAAAAAAGAACATTCTCCTGAATTTTTAAGAGAAATTTCGCATTTAAGAGCAAGAACAAAAACTTTCCAAGCAATTTTTAGAATTCGTTCAACAGCTGCTTTTGCAATTCACAAATTCTTTCAAGAAAATAATTATGTTTATGTAACTACACCAATCATTACATCAAATGATGCTGAAGGTGCAGGAGAACAATTTGTTGTAACTGTTAATGAAGATAAGGATTATGCAAATGATTTCTTTGGTAAGAAAGCTAGTTTAACTGTTTCAGGGCAATTAAACGGTGAATCATTTGCTCAAGCATTTAAAAACATTTATACATTTGGTCCTACTTTTAGAGCTGAAAACTCACATACAACAAAACATGCTTCAGAATTCTGAATGATTGAACCAGAAGTGGCATTTGCTGATATTAACGACAATATTCAATTAATGCAAGATATGTTAAAAAGTGTTGTTGGCTATGTTTTAGAAAAAAATATGACTGAATTAGAATTCTTACAAGAGCAATTAGAACCAGGGTTAATTGATAAAATTACTGGTATAGTAAATGCAGAATTCAAAGTTAATACGTATGAAGAAGTTTTAGAAACTTTACAGAAAGCTATTGAAAATGGTCACAAATTTGAAGAAAACAACATTCAATTCGGACTAGACTTAGGTACAGAACATGAAAGATTTATTTGTGAAGAAGTAAATAAATGTCCAACATTTGTTATTAACTATCCAAAAGATATAAAATCATTCTATATGAAACAAAATGATGATGGTAAAACAGTTGCTGCTGTGGATTTACTTGTTCCTGGAATTGGTGAATTATGTGGTGGAAGTGAACGTGAAGCCAACTTAGATAAAATTCTTGAAAGATGTAAATTCTATGGCATTAATCCTGAAGAATTAGACTGATATATAGGATTAAGAAAATATGGATTTTACAAATCAGCTGGATTTGGTTTAGGATTTGAAAGATTAATTATGTACATAACAGGTGCTTCAAATATCAGAGATGTTATTCCATTCCCAAGAACACCAAAAACATTATTATACTAATTTAACAATAATTCAAAAAATGCCATTAGGCATTTTTATTTTGAATATTAAGTTTGGTATAATAAATAAAGATTAAAACTGGAGGTATGCATATGGCATTTGGAGATTTTTTAACTAAACGAATGAAAAAATCAATGGAGAAAAATATCAAAAAATCTACATTGACTGAAGAAAATATTCAAGAAACACTTCGTGAAATACGATTAGCTTTATTAGAAGCTGACGTTAACGTTGAAGTTGTAAAAGAATTAATTAGTAAAATAAAAGAAAAAACAGTAGGTGAATACATTCAAGAAGGTGTTACATCACACCAACAAATGTTGAAAATAGTTCATGAAGAATTAATTAATATTTTAGGAACTGAAAAAGCACCTTTAAACCTTTCTAAAAAGCCTTCTGTTATTATGATGGTTGGTTTACAAGGTTCAGGGAAAACTACTTCATCATCTAAATTAGCACATTTTTTAGCTAAAAAAGAAGCTAAGAAACCTTTATTGGTAGGGTTAGATATCTACAGACCAGGGGCTATTGATCAATTAGTTGAATTAGGTAATAAAAATAATATTCCAGTTTTTGAACAAGGAAAACAATCACCATTAAAAACAGCAAAACAAGCATTAGAATTTGCTGAAAAGAATGGGCATGATGTTGTTATTTTAGATACTGCTGGACGTTTACAAATTGATAAAGAATTAATGAATGAATTAAATGACTTAAGAAAACTAACATCACCAAATGAAACTTTATTAGTTGTTGATGGAATGATTGGTCAAGAAATCATTAATGTAACTAATGAATTTAACAATCAATTAAAATTAACTGGAGTTATTGTAACTAAATTAGATGGAGATGCTCGTGGGGGAGCTACACTATCAATTAGATACATGACTAAATTACCAATTAAATTTATTGGTGAAGGAGAGGGTGTTTCTGCACTTGCTCCATTCTATCCAAAAAGAATGGCTGATAGAATTCTTGGAATGGGTGATATTGAAACTCTTTTTGAAAAAGTTGTTGATAATATTGATGAACGTTCAATGCAAAAAACCATGAAACGTATGTTTATGGGTCAATTTGATTTGGAAGATTTAAGAAATCAATTAGTTCAAGTATCAAAAATGGGGAACATTGGTGGAATCATGAAAATGATGCCAGGTGCTAAAATTTCAGAAAATCAAATAACTGATGCACAAAGAAAATTAGTTGTATTTTCAATTTTAATGGATTCAATGACATTAAAAGAAAGAAGAGAACCTAAATTATTAAAATCATTAACTAGAAAAAATAGAATTATTAGTGGATCAGGGCGTACTGAAAAAGAATTAAATGAATTAATTAACTCATTTGAAAAAGGTAAAAAACAAGTTCTTGAAATGGCTAAAATGATGAAAAGTGGACGTATGCCAGGAATGCCTGGAATGGGTAAAGGAGGATTTGGTTTTTAATCAAATCGTCTAATGAATATTAAAATAATTTGTTTTGGTAAATTAGATAAAAAATTCTTTATTGATTCATTTAATGAATACGCAAACAGAATTTCCAAATATGCTAATTTACAAGTTATTGAACTTAAAGAAGAATACCAAAAAGAAGATATTGTGAATAAAAACATTAATTCTGATTTATTATTAGAAAAATTAAAAGTATTTTCTGATCATGAAATAATTTGTATGGACGTTAGTTCCAAAAATTATTCAACAGAAGAATTTACATCAATCATTGAAAACAATAAGAATTTAAAACAAGCAAAAATTGCATTTATTATAGGGCCAAGTGATGGTTATAGTGATAAATTTTTAGCACAAAATTTTAAAAAAGTTTCTTTTGGAAACATTACATTACCCCACCAGTTATTTAGAGTTATATTGGCAGAACAAATATATCGTGCCTTTAAAATAATGAATAATGAAAAATATCATAAATAATTTTTTGAATATGTTGCACTTAATTGTTATAATAATTAAGTGCATTAATGGGTTAATACTCAAGTTGGTGAAGAGGACACCCTGCTAAGGTGTTAGGTCGGTTTCCGGCGCAAGAGTTCGAGTCTCTTTTAACCCGCCAGTAAAAATAATGAAGCTACCTTAATAGGTGGCTTTTTTATATCAAAAATTGTTAAAAAATTATATAATATTATATAGTCTGGGGTGGTATAGTGAAATCAAATAAAAAATGATTTAAAGATCAATTTAAAGGTAAATTATTATTTTGAAGAGCTGACAAAGACGATATTTTAAATGAAAATGAATTAGATAACTTTTTTAAGTCATTATTCGTTAATGCTGGTTCTGAAAAAGAAATAGTTTTAGACTTAATTAAAAAAAGAGGAATCAAAAGTTTTTTATTTTATACTGACGTTAGAAACATCGGATATATTTTAAAAAATGGAATACAACCAACCCAAGAAATAGTTTTAAATAAAGATGAAAATTATCATGTATGAGGTTATCATCAAAAACAAGACTCAAGTAACTTAGACTTTGATATTTCATCAAGAGCTCATTTTTGAAAATGATCACGTGATGCAGCAATTGATACTAGCAAGTTTTGTGTTATTGGAATAGACCCAGAAAAATTAGCAAAAACGACAACAAAGGATTGAATTTTTGATAGATCATTTGGAATGATTAATATTATTGAAACAATACACTTTGATACAATCAAATGAATTTTAATAAGAGATGAACAATATTATAATTATGCTAATAACATTATTAAAGAATTAGGATTAGAAATAAAATTATATTTAAGTCATGATGGCTTAGTAAAAGTAGGAGAGTAGAAAATGAAACAATTAGATAAAATAACACCAAGAGATGTGGATTTCTCACAATGATATACAGATACAGTATTAAATGCTAAATTAGCTAGTTATGGACCAGTTAAGGGGACAATTATATTTAGACCTTATGGATATGCAATTTGAGAATTAATGCAAAAAAATTTAGATGCAAAATTTAAAGAACTTGGAGTAGAAAATGTTTACTTTCCATTATTAATTCCTCAATCATTATTTCAAAAAGAAAAAGATCACATTGAAGGATTTTCTCCTGAAATTGCAACTGTTACAAGAGTTGGAGATACTCCATTAGCTGAACCATTATTTATTAGACCTACTAGTGAAGTATTAATGGCTAACTTCTTTAAAAATGAAGTTAAATCATACCGTGACTTACCTTTAATTTTTAATCAATGAACTAATGTAATGCGTTGAGAAAAAACAACTAGACCATTTTTAAGAACAAGTGAATTCTTATGACAAGAAGGACATACAGTTCACTCAGATAGAACTGAAGCTTCTGATTTAACTTTAAAAATCTTAGATACATATACTGAGTTTGCTCAAAATGCGTTGTTATTACCAGTTATTCCTGGTAAAAAAACTGAGAAAGAAAAATTTGCAGGAGCTGATTCAACATATACTATTGAATCATTAATGCATGATGGACAAGCATTACAATGTGGAACTTCTCATTACTTTGCAGATAACTTCTCAAAACCTTATGAAATTAAATTTCAAAATAAAGAAGGAAAACTTGAACATGCTTACTCAACAAGTTGAGGAGTTTCAACAAGATTAATAGGAGCTATCATTATGACTCACTCTGATGATAATGGATTAGTACTTCCTTCAATGGTTTCACCAGTTCAAGTTAGGTTAATTCAAATTAAAGAAACTGATGAAGTAATTAAAGTAACTGAAGAGATTAGAAACTTATTAAAAAACAAATACCGTGTTGATATTGATAAAACTGATAAATCATTTGGATTTAAAATTAGTGAAGCTGAAATCAAAGGTATTCCTTTAAGAATTGAAGTAGGACCAAGAGACTTAGAAAATAATCAAGTAACTATTTCAAGAAGAGATACAAGAGAAAAAATTCAAGTTAATTTAAATGAAGTTGAAACAATTGTTGATCAAATGATTAAAGACTATGATGCTAATTTATATGCCAAAGCATTGAAAAACCGTGAAGATAGAACTTCAAAAGCTAGTTCAATCGAAGAATATAAAAATATTTTAGGTCAAAATCAAGGATTTGTTTTAGTTCCGTTCTGTGGAGAAATTGCATGTGAAGAGGATGTTAAAAAACAAACTTCAACTAACTCACGTTGTATTCCATTTGAACAAGATAATAAAACTGAAAAATGTTTTAATTGTAATAAGGAAACAACTTTAAAAGTTTACTTTGCTAGAGCTTATTAATTTAATAAAAGAAAAAGGAGGTTTATATATGAAATATTACGCTGTTAAAAAGGGAAGAAACATTGGTGTTTATACTACTTGAGATGAATGCAAAGCTCAAGTTGAAGGATTCAATAATGCAGTTTATAAATCTTTTTCAAGTAAAGCTGATGCTGAAGCTTTCATAACTGGTGTTGTTTCAAAACCTAAACCTGCTAAAAATAAAGTTAAAATTGATGAAAATGTAGCTGTTGCATATAGTGATGGTAGTTTTATAAAAGCAAACAACACTTATTCATATGGTGCTGTTGTAATGTGAAAAAATAAAGAGTTTCACTTTTCTAAAAGATATCGTGATGATGAATTAAAATCAATGTGAAATGTAAGTGGAGAATTACAAGGCGCTAAAAGAGTTATGTTATTTGCATATGCTAATAACATTCCAAAGTTGTATTTATATCATGATTATGAGGGTATTGCCAAATGAGCTAATCATGAATGAAAAGCAAAATCTGATGAAGGCATTGAATATATTAAATATGTTGATCAAATCAGAACTAAAGTTGAAATAGAATTTATTTGAGTTAAAGGTCATAGCAATGATTATTACAACGACTTAGCTGATCAATTAGCAGCTAAAGCAACATTTGAAGAATACGTTAAGGAGGTTTAGAAGATGAGAAAATTTCAATTACAAATGATTGATGGAAAAGAATTAATTAATTTTGAATGAAAAACATCTGAAAAACCAATTGCTGTTATTCAAGTAGTGCCAAACTTTGATGAACATATGGGAATGTATGATGACTTTGCTAAATTAATGAGAAAACATAACATTTTAGTTGTTGGTACTGATTTAAGAGGCATTGGAGAAAGTAGAGATGAATCTGATGGTTCAAATATTTTCTTTGATAAAAAACAAGGGTGAAGTAAATTAGTTGAAGATGTTAAAAATATTAATACTTGAATTAAAAGATATCATTGAGACTTACCAATTTTTATGCTTGGTCAAGGGCTAGGTGGTAATTTAGCAAGAGCTTTTTCAATTAAATATTCAGAAGAAATTGCTGGATTAATTTTAATGAATACTCGTGATTATAATTATTTTATTTCAAATTTATTTTTAAAGTACATGAATTTAAATCAAGTAATTTTTAATGTAAGAAATGATGCAAAATTCCTTAATAACATTAGAGAGAAAAGAATTAATAAAAGGCATAATCCATTATTGAAATTTGATAATCAGTGATTATCAAGTGATTGAAAATATGTTCAAAAGTATAATAATGATCCTTTATGTAATTTAAAACTAAGTTTTTCAGCTTTTAAAGATATTGCTGTTGGAAATAAATTCATTTCAAAAAATTCAAACAATGAATTTATAACAAAAGACCTACCAATCTTAATTCAAAGTGGTGGATTAGATAACTATACAAAAATGGGAAAAGATTCGCAAAAATTATTTTATAGATTTACTAAGTTAGGTTTAGATACAGACTTTAAAATCTATCAAAATCTTAAAAATAAATTATTAGAAGAAGAATTAAATGAAGTAGTAATTGATGATATTTTAAAATTTATAGAAAAATATAGAGATAACTATTAAATAGTAAGAAAGAGATAACATGGATAAATCAAAAATTAGAAATTTTAGTATTATTGCTCATATTGATCACGGGAAGTCAACATTGGCGGACCGTATTTTAGAGTTAACTAATACTGTAACTAAGCGAGAAATGCAAGAACAATTGCTAGACTCAATGGATATTGAAAGAGAACGTGGAATTACAATTAAATTGAACTCTGTTCAATTATATTACAAGGCAAAAGACGGACAAGAATACACTTTCCATTTAATTGATACTCCAGGTCATGTTGACTTTGCTTATGAAGTATCAAGAAGTCTTGCAGCTTGTGAAGGAGCTATACTTGTTGTTGATGCAACACAAGGTATTGAAGCTCAAACACTTGCAAATGTTTATTTAGCAATTGAAAATAATTTAGAAATAATCCCTGTTATTAACAAAGTTGATTTACCAAGTGCTGATGCAGATAGAGTAAAAGAAGAAATCGAAAATACAATTGGAATTGATTGCAGTGATGCACCATTAATTAGTGCTAAAACTGGACTAAATGTTGAAGAAGTTTTAGAAGCTATTGTTAATAAAATCCCTGCTCCATATGATGCTGATGATGAAAAACCTTTAAGAGCTTTAATCTTTGACAGCTACTATGATAAATACTTAGGTGTTGTTATGTCAATTAGAGTAAGAGAAGGTTCAATCAAAGTTGGTGATAGAATCAAACTTATGGCAAATGGAAGTAGTTATGAAGTAACTGAATTGGGAGTAAAAAACCCTAAAATAGTCAAAAAAGATCAATTAAGTGCAGGAGAAGTAGGATGAGTAGCAGCTTCAATTAAAACTATTAAAGACATTAACGTTGGGGATACTATAACAACTGTTACAAATCCAGCATTACATGCTTTAGATGGTTATAAAAAACTTAAACCAATGGTTTATTGTGGAATTTATCCAATTGATACAAACCAATATCAAGATTTTAAAGATGCTTTAGAAAAAATGGAATTATCAGATTCATCTTTAGTATATGAACCTGAAACTTCACAAGCGCTAGGATTTGGTTTTAGAGTTGGATTCTTAGGGCTATTACACATGGAAGTTGTGCAAGAAAGATTGGAAAGAGAATATAATCTAAATCTAATTGCAACAGCACCATCTGTTATTTATAAGATTCATTTAACTGATGGATCAATGATTGAAATTGATAACCCCGCTAAATTGCCTGATCCACAAAAAATCAAGTTTATGGAAGAACCATTTGTCAATGTAAAAATTATGACACCAAAAGAATCAGTTGGTGATTTAATGAGTTTATGTCAAAACAAATTAGGGGCTTATAAAGATTTACAAGTTGTTGATGATAACCGTATGATGTTAGTTTATGATATGCCTTTAGCTGAAATTATTTTTGATTTCTTTAACAAATTAAAATCTATTTCAAAAGGTTATGCATCATTTGAATATGAAATGATTGGTTACCAAGAATCTCAATTAGTTAAAATGGATATTTTATTAAATGGAGATATGGTTGATGCATTTTCAATGATTGTTAATAAACATTTTGCTTATCAAAGAGGTGCTGCTTTAACTAAAAAACTTAAAGAATTAATTCCACGTCAAAACTTTGAAGTTCCAGTTCAAGCAACAATTGGAAATAAAGTTTTAGCGCGTGAAACAATTAAAGCATATCGTAAAGACGTTACTTGAAAGCTACATGCAGCTGATAAATCAAGACGTAAAAAACTTCTTAATAAACAAAAAGAAGGTAAAAAGAAAATGAAAGAAATCGGAAGTGTAGAAGTACCACAAGAAGCATTCATTGCAGTTTTAAAACTTGATGATTAGAAAGGGTTTATAACATGACAAAATTCAAATATGAAGATTGACTAATGCAGTTTATTAATGATGATTGATATATTCAAATAAATACATCAGAAAATAATATTATTTTTGATGAGGTTGTACAATTACATGAAAAATGATTAGACTCTTTAAATTATCATAATTTTATTAAAGAAAATCAAGAAGCAATTGCTATTGATAACTTACCAGGTTTCTTAGAAAATGAAGAAATTTGTAAAACTAATGAATATATTAAATCCTTCATTAGTGGGGTATTTCATTTAAGAATTGATGGCCTTTATAATATAGTTTCAGACTATGTAAATGCATTTAATGAAATAGATGAAAATTCATTTAATGCTGTTGATGAGAGCGGAATTGATGTTGCTATAAATAAAGCATTTTTAGAACTTACAGAAAAATACTATGAAGAATTAATTACAATGGTTAGAAACACAGAAGTTCCTGATGAATTCAAATATTGTTGAAGAGATTTAGTTGAGTTAGTAAAGAGATTTAGTAAATATGAATCAAGAGAAGATAAGCTAGATGTAGCTTATCAGCTACTAGATTATCTAACATCAACAATTGATGGTTTTGATGATTTATCAATTGATTTAACCGATGAAATGATTGAAAGTTCAAATGCATTTATTGCACTATTAATTAAATATGAAATTATTTTTGACCGCTTGATTTTATTAAAAGAACATATTGAATATAAGTTTGTAGAAACAAAGGGATTACCTGAAAACTTTTACAGAATGAATATAATAGATCGATATAAAGAAATTGAAGCATTTAAAATAATGAATGAAGAAGAGTAAAAATTTAAATAAAACAGGTGAATCCTTAAAAGATTTATCTGTTTTTTAATTATTTTTACCCCGCTTAAACAAAAAAAACAATACAATGTAACTTATAGGGTTTTTTTAGCCATAAGTTTATTTAAAGGAAAATATGAAAAATAAAATAAAATTAACATTATTGCTGTTTATTGCAATAACTCCAATATTTTGTGTTGGTATAGATTTATTAATGTCTGTTATTCAACCAGATTCAGAATCAGGTGGTGCGCTTACTTTTGATCAATCAATTATTAATCAAGTTATATACTTTTCAGTATGAACTACATTAATAACATCTTTTTGAGGAATAGCTGCTGTATTAAATTATTTCAGAAAAAATAGTAAAAGAATTGCTTGAGCAGAATCTGATAATGTAATGACAATGGTTGTTTCTTATCAAATAGTTGTGTTTTTAATTTATACATTTACTTTTATCGCTTCAAGAGATGGAATAGTTGGTTTTAACACCTGATATAAAGTACTAAAGTCAGTTCTTGAACACTGAATTTTGCCTTTTGTAGTAATTGGTTATTATATTCTAAGAGAAAGAGAATCAACTTTAACATCAAAAGAATTTATGAAGAAAAAAGCTTGAATAAATTGTATTATTCCATTTGCTTATATATTTTTCATTTCTATTAGAGGATTAATGATTGTTAAATATTCTGATAAAGCTGATTGATTTACACCATTTCCATATTCACAATTGGACCCAACAGATCAACCTGTTTATTTATGATTACCTGGGATGATTAGTTTCATTGCGCTATTTTACTTTGTTAGTTCACTAGTAAACTTTACATCTATAAAATTAAACAATAAAATAAGTATTAAATATAAGTTTGTAAGATAACCCAATAGGGTTATTTTTTGTTATCATTTTATTAATTAAAGGGGCGCGTATGGAAATTTTAGATTTATATGACATATTAGGTAATAAAACTGATCAAACAATGATAAGAGGGACTAAACCTCCAAAAGGTTTTTATAGAAGAAAAATAACTATTGGAATTTTTAATAATAAAGAAGAAATGTTAATTCAAAAAGTTTCTAAGGAAAGAAAGCA